>DATBMP010000465.1:0-3625 GCA_036554845.1 Pyrinomonadaceae bacterium | reverse complement strand
TTACCGCAAGGGATGCGGCAAAGCCGCCGCGACGCACACTACTGACCACTAACAACTGACCACTAACAACTGACCACTGAACAACTGACCACTGACCAGACTAGTAACTAGGCTCGTCGCTCAAAATACTCAGCGGCTCTTTTTCTTTCGGATTCTCCTGCGACGTTAGTCTTAGCAGTTCTTCATCAGGCTGAATCAAACGCGTTCGCCAAATGAAGACAGTGGACAGGGTTAACGCAAGGGTACAAGCGACCCCTCCCTCGATTCCATAACTTCCGCCGGTTAACCACGCGGGTCCAAGATCACTTCCTCGCAACAACGGATGTGATGAGAAGTTCAGACCACTCACCGGAAGCCCGAACAGTGATCCGAGCGACCAGTTCCACGCCCAGTGAACACCCAACGGAAACCACAGACTGCGGCTCCGCAGGTAAGCGACCGTAAGCCAGATTCCAGCCAGACCAGTGTTGAAGGCCGCGAGCGGAACCCAGTTGGGATTGTTCATATGCGCTGCAGCGAAGAAGACGAAGTTGATCAGAATCGCCAGCCACGCAAGTTGCGCTCGCGTTAGCGTTTGAACTGGATAGCCTCGGAAAAGTGCCTCTTCCGCAAAGGCTGCAATGATGAAAATAACTGCTGAGCCGAAGAGTGTTCGAGCAACTAGAGAGAGCGTGCTTGACCCGGCAATCGTGAAGCTCAATCCACCCGCCACAGTGGCGATCGCAGTTGCAAAGGTCAGCGACAAGAGCCCGATGAGCGATCCAAAAAGGAGATGTTTGATCCAACCTTTATGAAGTGAAGCTCCGAGCGCACGCCAGGGAAGTCCTTCCAGCAACCGTCCACAGACATATCCCACGCCGAGTGCTGCTAAGAGCATTACACCGCGGTAGATGAGATCCTGGATGTAAGTGCGAGATCTAAATGAAGGCGCGATATTAATCAGCACTCCATAGCCAACCCAGATCACTCCCCCGAGAATGATAAGAGTTAGATAGAGAAGGATGACGAAACTAACAAGACGCCAGCCGCTACGGAGTCTGCCCGCATCGTTAAAGAAAATGTCTCGTATGGTCATTGATCTTTTTCGGAGAAGCGCGGGCATTCTAGACCAGAAGCGAGAAGAATTCAGTAGTCCCGGGCAGAGTCGGGCACGGCCAGACTGGGCGTGCTAAACTTTCGGCGCATTCCTGATGAGTTATCAGCCACCAAATTCTCCTTCCCAAAGGCGCAAAAAGGCGACCTATCAACGCCGCGTTTTCCTGTGGTCCCTTGGATTTACCGTTTTGTTGCTGCTGGCTGTGATCGTTTCGCAGCAGACATGGCTTTGGACGGTCGTCCGGCCTGATACCGCGTCGGACACCCTCGGCCTCTACGCACTCTCGACGCTCAACTTCGTAGCGTTCGTCGTCTTCTCGTTCATCTTTGTACGCAACCTGGTTAAGTTGCGTCGCGAACAGCGTGAGCAACAGCTGGGTTCGAGGATCAAAACGAGATTGTTGATCTACTTCATCGCGATCAGCTTTTTGCCGATCACTGCAATGGCTGTGTTTTCGTATCTCTTTCTGAATCGTTCGCTCGAGAAATGGTTTAGCCCGTTTCCGGATGAAGTTGTTCAAGAGGCCCAACGCGTGAGGTTGGAATCGCTGGCCCGACAGAATCGCGGACTGCGTGAGACTGCGTCGTTACTCGCACCGATCCTCAATCAACAATCGGAAGTCGAAAGAAGCGTCACTCTCGAAAATATGGCTGCCAACGGTCAATTCGCTGCGCTTGAAATCGTTCGTGCCGATAGAACAGTAGCCGCAAGTAGCAGAACGCAATTGTCAGCGGACCATCGGGAAGAGTTGGAAAGCCTTCTTCAAAATGCACGGCAGGCACCCGGTGACATTGGCGAGACACTTGCCGATGGAAAAGCGTTCGATGTCATCTCTGTTCCTTTGTCCGCGACCGAGAGACTGCTTCTCGCCCCGTCGCGCCGCGCTGACACCGATCTGAACGACACGATTGCCGACTCCCAAAGTGAGTATCAGAAACTCGTTCGCAGACAACGCCGAGTGCGCATGCTCGGCGTATCAACATTGGGTTTGATGACCTTGATGTTGCTGTTTGTCTCGAGCTGGGTAGCGATCTACCTCGCTCGTGGTATCGCAACTCCGATCAAGGCGTTGGCAGAGGCGTCAGATGAGATTGCCAGAGGTAATCTCAGTCACAGAGTCGACACAGAAGCGGAAGATGAATTGGCTTTGCTGGCCCACTCGTTCAATCAAATGACCGCGCAGCTTGAGGAGAACCGTCGCCGAATCGACGCCGGGTCGGCCGAGTTGAGGGAGAAGAACCTCGCCCTTGAAGAACGACGCAATTATATCGAGACCGTGCTCGAGTCGCTTTCCACCGGTGTTGTCTCTTTCGACGAGAACGATCACATCACAACCATCAATGCGGCTGCGATGCGCTTGCTACGTCTTTCAACCCCGCCGCATGCGAGTGAAAAGCTAAGTCAGTTAATCAGCGCGGAAGATCATTCAACCATCGCTCAATTGCTCACACGCGCTCGCCGCATTGGCCAGGCATCTGAACAGGAACAACTCGCCGGAAAGAACTCTGTTGATACCGATCCATTTCCGGTAGCGTTGACCGCGACAGCGTTGCGACGTGGTCCGGGCGACAAGCGTGGAGTGGTATTGGTGATCGAAGACCTGTCTGAGTTGCTTGCGGCTCAGCGGGCGGCAGCGTGGAGTGAAGTAGCCAGAAGGATGGCCCACGAGATCAAAAACCCACTAACACCGATTCAGTTGTCGGCAGAGCGCATCGCCAAGAGTTATGGACGTCTGCGGATCAATGGTGATTCGCTTACAAATGAGAATGGCGGCAACGGACAGTCTGATGAAGGTTTGGATGAAGGTCGTGTGAAAGCAGTTGTGGCGGAGTGCACCGAAACCATTACTCGCGAGGTTGCCGGGTTGAAAGCGATGGTCGATGAGTTCTCGCGATTCGCGCGTCTGCCGGTTGCTCGTCTCGAACCGGGAAGCTTGAATGAGGTGGTACGCCACGCGGTTGCCTTGTATGAAGATCGACTCGACGGTGTGCGGCTTGATGTTCAACTCGATCCGAATCTGCCAATGGCTGTGCTTGATGCGGAGCAGATGCGTCGGGCCCTCGTGAATCTCATTGATAATGCACTAAACGCTCTGGCGAACGCTGATGGAGAACGCACGATCAAGATTTCAACGAGTCATGATCAGCGGCGCAGTCTGCTGTTGGTTGAGATCGCGGACAACGGTTATGGGATCAATCAGGCTGATTTCAAGCGGTTGTTTCAGCCTTACTTCTCGACTAGGGGAAGTGGCACGGGATTGGGACTGGCGATAGTGCAAAGAATAATCCTGGACCATCGCGGTCGCATACAAGCCGAGAAAAATGAGGTGAAAGGCGCGAGGTTTGTGATCGAGCTACCGGCGAACGGGTAGGAATTTCGGATTTCGGATTTCGGATTGCGGATTTCGGATTTGCAGTGCGGAGTGGCGCTCAGTGGTTCGGACTTCGAGATTAAGACTGGTAGGAATTTCGGATTGCGGATTTCGGATTGCGGATTTGCAGTGCGGAGTAGCGCTCAGTGGTTCGGACT
>DATBMP010000428.1:0-4063 GCA_036554845.1 Pyrinomonadaceae bacterium | reverse complement strand
ACGTTGACGTCGAGAATGTGTGCGCCTTCGCGTTCCTGTTCCTTGGCCAGCGCCACCAATCCGTCCCAATCTTCAGCATTGAGCAACTCACGCATCTTCTTTGAACCACTCGCGTTGACTCGTTCACCGACGATCAAGAACGACGTGTCCTGCACGTATGGCTGTTGAAAGTAGATAGACGAAGCCGCGGGTACGAGCTTGGCGTGGCGTGGTTTTGGCGTTTGGTGCTGCATGGCCTCGACCACCAATTTCAGGTGTGAAGGCGTAGTACCGCAACATCCTCCAACTATGTTGACTCCAAAGTCTCGTGCGAAGTGGACCAGTTGGGCCGTGAAGGTTTCGGGCGTTTCGTCGTAATGCATTTTGCCTTCGACAACAGAAGGCAGTCCGGCGTTCGGCAAGACCGACACCGGGAGCGGCGCGTTTTCACACAGGTAGCGAATGCTTTCGGTCATGTGCCGTGGGCCAGTGCCGCAATTCATGCCGATGACATCAATTGGGAATGGCGCCAGGGCAGTTAATGCAGCGCCGATCTCGGTGCCGTTCAGCATGGTGCCGAAGACTTCGATTGTTACCTGCGCAATTACGGGAACGCGGGTCTTGGTAGATTTGAACTGCGCGAAGATCGCAGCCAGCGCAGCCTTTGTTTGCAGAAGATCCTGGCAGGTCTCAACGATCAACAAATCGACACCGCCATCCAAGAGCCCTCGCACTTGTTCGCGGTATGCGGCTGAGAGCTGGACGAAAGAGATGTGGCCCAAAGTTGGAAGCTTACGGCCGGGACCCATCGAACCGGCTACCCAACGGGGCTTTTCTTTGGTCGAGAAGTCTGCGGCGACTCGCTTTGCCAAACGCGCGGCGAGCACATTCATCTCGTAGGCTTTTTCACCAATTCCGTACTCTTCAAAATCGACCGGTGTTCCATTAAACGAATTTGTTTCGACGACATCGCATCCCACTTCGAGGAAGCCGGCATGAACTTTTTCTACCGCGTCAGGGCGGGTCACGAGGAGGTTTTCGTTGCAGCCTTCAAAGCGCAGTCCACCAAAATCGTCCAGACTTAGGTTCTGGACCTGAAGGTTGGTGCCCATCGCTCCATCAAAGACGATGATGCGTTCTTTAAGTGTCTCGAGGAAACTAGACATGATCTATTTATGATTTGCGATTAACGATTGTCGATTGTCGCTGATCTTACAAATTTACCGCCGACCCATCGAGTCTTACCAAGCTGCCAATCGTCACTCGACAATCGAAAATCGAAAATGACAAAAGCCCCGCGCTTTAACAGCACGGGGCTTTCCAAAACCCATTTTCGATTAGTCTCAATTGAAAGACTCGCCGAGCTGTTTAGCGGATTATTTTTCGTGGCCGCAAGTCGCCTTAACTCACCACGTTTCAGCTGGGCCTATTGAAGCATCGAGCCCAGGGTGTGTCAAGTCGCTTCTGATCCCTGGCGTCTCACCATACTTCTCGCAGGTCCAATACGAATCCTGTTAATACCGGGTCACCTGAAAGTGACACTGGATTGTCCAACACTTCTGGTTCGTAAACAGATCTAAAGATCTGTACTTGCTTCGCAATCGGATCAACCAGCCATCCCATCCGGGCGCCATTCTTCATGTACTCGCGCATCTTCCCGACTAGTACCGGCAGATTCTGACCGGGCGAGCGCAGTTCAATCACAAAATCCGGGCACAAAGGCGCAAACGACTCCTTCTCTTTTTCCAGCAGGGTCTCCCAACGAGTTTTGAGTACCCACGATGCATCAGGGGAACGAATTGCTCCATTCGGAAGCGTGAAGCCAGCGGACGAATCGAAAGCGATGCCGGTTCGATCATTACGAGCCCAGTCGACTAATTGTGCGGTGAGATGAGAATTGCGAATCCCGGTCGCGGAACCTGCTGGAGGCATGATGGTGAGGTCTCCTGTTGAGGTGAGTTCAAGACGGAGATCAGGATTGTCGTTACAGATTTGCTGAAACTGCTCTTGAGTCAGGTTCAGACTTGTCAGATGGACTGTGAACATCGATCCACTTTCGTTTGCGGTTGGTGAGATCAACTGTGTCATGCGAGAAATATTACACTTGGCCAGACCCCAGGCGAAGGTCAGGCTTCAGCTGAGCATTGTGATCGCAATGCTTGGAGTTTTTCATCGGTCCCTGACGACACTCGGTGGCAGTGCGCATGTCCTTTCCCATTTACCAATTACGGTTTTGCCTTTACCATCCACTCCATGCGCCGAGCCATCTACCCCGGTTCGTTCGACCCGGTCACCAATGGTCACCTCGACATCATCGAACGAGGGTGCAAACTCTTTGACGAAATCATCGTCGCTATCCTGGTAAACCCCGAGAAAAAACCTTTCTTCTCAACTGACGAGCGCCAGTCAATGCTGAGCGAAGTCTTGAGTGAGATCAATCAAGGACGCTGCACCGTACGGGTGGATCACTTTCAGGGGTTGCTGGTCCAGTATGCCGTGGCCCAGAAAGCTGATGCTATCGTCCGTGGGATTCGCGCGATCTCCGATTACGAGTACGAGTTGCAGATGGCGCTGATGAATCGCAGGCTCGAACCCAGCATCGAAACCGTATTTATGATGCCGGCTGAAACCTACTCCTACGTACGCTCGCGTCTGGTGAAAGAAGTTTTTGTTCTCGGCGGCCCGCTTGATGGACTGGTTCCATCACTCGTTGCAAAGCGCATGAAGGAAAAGATCGCGAAGCCGTGAACCAGTAAGTTGTAATGCTATACTTCCCTCGTTTCAGCCCCACAAATCAGATTAGTCAGTTTCCCTCGGCTGATATTCGAACCAGGGAGGAAGAGATATGCCAAGAGGAGATAAGAGCGCTTACACCGACAAGCAGAAGAGGCAAGCCGAACACATCGAAGAAGGTTATGAAGAGCGCGGTGTGTCGGAAGACGAAGCAGAACGTCGCGCTTGGGCTACTGTCAACAAGATGACCGGCGGCGGAAAGAAGAGCGGATCTGGCAGAGGTAAACCGATAAACAAAGCGCCGGCACGTAAAGGTGGCAAGAAAGGTGGTAAAGCAGCGGCGAAACGATCAGCTGCTGCGAAATCGGCCTCGGCCAGGAAAGCCGCGAAGACACGCGCTCGCAATGCGTCAAGAAAGAAGTGAGCTCCCCACACGATCGTGTATGACGGAAGGTACTCTAGTGTGAACTCGAGTACCTTCATTAATAACTTGAAAAACTAAACAGATACTCATTCCCCAGAATCATGATGACCAAAACCGCCAGTTCCGTCTATAAAGTTTCTGACAACGTTAACAGGATGCAGCCGTCTTCAACTCTTGCAGCAATGCAGGCCGCTGAAGCAATGCGCGCCGCCGGCATGAACGTAGTTGATTTCGGTGCGGGCGAACCTGACTTCGACACACCTGACAACATCAAAAATGCCGCGGCCCAGGCCATGCGTGCCGGTCGAACCAAATACACTCCTACGGCCGGCATCCGCCAATTGCAGCAGGCAATCACAGATTTCTACGCCCGCATGTTTGGCGCCTCGTTCGATCGATCGGAAGTGATGGCCACTTCCGGCGGGAAGCAAGCCATATTCAATGCAGTTGTGACGCTGATCAATCCAGGCGATGAGGTCTTAATTGCAAAACCCTACTGGGTTACGTTTCCCGAAGTGGTCGTATTTGCCGGCGGAGTGCCGGTTTACATCGAAACTGAAGAGTCGGGATTTCTGTTAAGCGCGGAACAGGTAGAACGCGCGCTCACTCCAAAAACAAAGCTGGTCATTCTGAATTCGCCTTGTAATCCATCCGGGCGTGTGATCAAGCCTGCCGAGTTTGAAAAGATCATGCGGTTGCTGGCGGACCGAGGGATCTTTGTCATCTCTGACGAGTGCTACTTGCGTTTCGTTTATCCCCCCGCCGAAGTTTTTAGTGCGGCAACTTTGCCAGCGGAGTTACGCACGCGACTCTGCATTGCCGGATCATTCTCAAAGACTTACGCCATGACAGGATGGCGCATGGGTTATTCGCTCGCTCCCGCTGAATGGACCAAGGCGATGTCAAAGGTGCAGAGTCACTCGACTA
>DATBMP010000388.1:0-5792 GCA_036554845.1 Pyrinomonadaceae bacterium | reverse complement strand
CCCGAATCGTGACGGAATTTCCAAAGAAACTGGATTGCTCAAGCAGTGGCCCGAAGGTGGTCCACGATTAGTATGGAAAGCCGTCGGCGCCGGACGTGGCTACTCGTCGATGGCTGTGTCGAAGGGACGAATCTTTACGATGGGTGTTCGTGGCGACAAGGAGCATTTGATTGCTTTTGATGTCGCAACTGGAAAAGAAGCCTGGTCCACGCCCCACGGCAGTGTTTACAAAGACAGCCGCGGAGATGGACCTCGGGGAACCCCGACAATCGAAGGCAATAAGGGTTACGCGCTCGGAGCGAATGGAGATCTCTCTAGTTTTGACACTACGACGGGACGAGTGCTTTGGTCGCAAAACGTTCTGGAGAAGTTTGGTGGCAAGAATATCAACTGGGGAATTAGCGAATCACCCCTGATTGTGGGTGACAAGCTGCTGGTAAATGCGGGAGGGCCAGGCGCCTCGATCGTTGCACTCAACAAACGAGACGGATCGCTCATCTGGAAAAGCCAGAGCGACAGCCCTGGTTACTCTTCCGCGATCCTGGTAAACGCAGGCGGCGTGGACCAAGTCGTTTTCTTTACCTCGAAGCGGGCCATAGGACTTGATCCGCGTGATGGTCGAATGCTTTGGGAGTATGACCGGCCGGCCAATGACGTTGCGAACGTCGCGACCCCAGTGGCGCGTGCAAACCGAGTTTTCATCTCATCAGATTATGGAGTTGGTGGTGGCTTGGTGGAGATCAAGGCCGCTGGTAATGGCGTCAATGCTCAAGAGGTTTACTTCACCAAAGATATGAAGAACCATCACAGCACTTCAATCCTGGTCGGTGATTATCTTTATGGGTTCTCGAGTTCGATCCTAACGGCGATGAAGTTCGATACCGGCGAGATTGCCTGGAAGGATCGCAGTGTAGGTAAGGGATCGATGGTTTATGCCGACGGGCATCTTTACTGCTACAGCGAGAATGGGGTAATCGGATTGGTTGAGGCGACACCGGAGGGCTATCGCGAGAAAGGACGCTTCACAATCAAGCAGGACTCCCTGCCCACGTGGACACATCCGGTAGTTGTCGGCGGCCGACTCTACATCCGCGACCAGGACACGATTTACGCCTACGACGTGAAAGCGAAATAGCGGCGGCGGCTGCGCCGCAGGGCTAAAATATTTTAGGCTGTGCCTTCATTGGAAAGGCACAGCCTTTTTTCACAAGGTTGGGTACGCTAAGCCATAGGCTTACCGCAAGGGGTGCGGCGTAGCCGCTAGACCGAATCACTGTGCCGCGATGTTATAGGCGGCCATCTGCGTGGCGTTGCGTACCAGCAAGCGGCCACCGGCGATGGCAGGGTAATTCCAGGTCTTGCCCTCGAGTGCCGCGAAACGCGCAACTTCAGCGTGCTGGTCAGGAGTCGCCCTCAGCAGAACTAACTCGCCCTGGTCGGTGCTGACGATAAGGTGGTTGCTTGCCAATAACACCTGGCCATAACCGTAGCGGCCACCTTTCCACTTCCGTTCGCCAGTATTCACATCAACACACGTGAGAATGCCTTCGTCGAGTCCATACACGTGACCATTGTGAAGAACCGAGCTGTTGAACTTGTTCTTCATGTTGATGTTTTCCCATATCGACTTCACTGAAAAACTCGAACCACTACCACTTACCTCGAGTAGCGCCGCGCCTTTCCCATAACCAGACGAAATGAAGACACGGTTTGCATCGACAACAATCGGCTGCGACACATTTATTCCCATGTCCGTGTCCCAACCCTGACTCCAAAGCACTGCGCCATTTTCGGGTGCGAGTCCAACAATGCGCGAAGAACTCACAACAAGGATCTGCCGACGACCGGAGAGTGTCACCAGCATCGGCGATACGTAAGCCTGTCGATCGTTGAGCGCCTTCCAAACCGGAGTGCCGTTGTTCTTGTTGTAAGCGACAACTGAATTACCAGAGGTTCCGCCCGGCAGCACGATCACCTTATCATCAACGATCAAGGGTGATGCGGCCATGGCCCACGGGAGGTTTGAAGCACCGTTCTCACGCAGAATGTTCTTTCCCCAAACCACGGCGCCTGTCTTGGCATCAAGACAACGAAGTTCACCCGTTGCGCCCAACGCGTAAAGTCTTCCATTGTCCCAGGTGGGAGTTGCGCGTGGTCCATCACCGGTCTCGTCAGTAAACTCAGCGTTCCAACCTTGAGCCCAGATTTCACGACCGCTTGCTACATCGTAAGCGGTCGCAACTTCCTGACGACGTCGTTGTTCGAGCGTGTAAGCACGTCCGTCGGCTATCACAAACGACGCGTAACCAATACCAATGGGTTGTTTCCAGATCGGAGCCAAACCTGACGCGGGCCACGAAGTCACAACAGCCATCTCATCGTAGCGCCCATCTCGTCTTGGACCACGAAAGTCGGTCCAGTAATTACGTCCCGCGTGCGCCGAAGCGGTTTCGCTTCCAGTTTCAGTGGCTGCGGTAGCTGCGGGGGCTGCCGCAGTTGCCTGATTCGAGTTAGCAGCCGGCGCGGTGGTCGGGTTAGCGGTGTCACCAGCGGCAGCGCGTTGCTGGGCCCGGTTCTCTTCAACCGCGGCGTAGTGCGCATCGTTTCTCGAGGAGCTCCATTTTTGAAATACAAAGAACCCGGCTATGCCGATCATGAGCACGACCGCAACGGCCGCCCCGATCAACAAGACCAACCGTGAACTAGAGTTTTGCGAAGACGGCTTTTCTGGTTCGAACATCACTAACTCCTTAATGCCGCCTGGCGGCACTTCAAACTTACGCGACGGGCGGAATAACGCCTAATCAGAAGACGAATTGACGAGGAATATGATTAACATCCCACATACTACGATCCACCAAGTTAGACGAATCATGACAAATAAGATTCGTGCAATTTTCGTGTAATTCAGTGGACCGTTCGCAGAGCTGAAACTAATTTCCGATTGCGTAGAGGTTCTTCTCCCCGCGGATAAATACCCTACCACCGGCAATTGCGGGAGAAGCGTAAACGGGTTCCCCGAGCGAGTTCGTTTGAATCACCTCATGTTTGGGACCAGCCTTGAGGACAAACGTATCTCCTTCTTCGCTCGTCAGGAAAATCTTCCCCTCATAAGCGACTGGAGAAGCCATAAAAGTTGTCGGCTTCGGAACGCGCGCACCTTCATAAGCAACCTTGCCGGTTTTCACATCCAGGCAACTGATCGAACCATTGCCAGTCATCAAGTAAACATACTCGCCGTAGAGTATCGGCGATGGCACATAGGCCGTACCCTTATTGTATGACCAAACCAGATTCGGAGAGCCGGTTATGTCGCCGTCGCCTCCGGCTTTGATCGCCAGCGCGATCTTTGTTGGATACCCAGAGGTCACAATTACCAGATCTTTTGAAACAACTGGGGTAGGAACTGCGTTGCTCTGCAAACCCTTGTGTCGCCACAGCTCCTTTCCGGTTGCTGGATCGTAGGCGATGATCGCTTCGGCAGCGGCGGTAACCAGTTCGGTCCGTTTGGCTGTCTTTACAAGAACCGGCGAAGTCCAGGTAACGTCGACTTTGCGCGCGACGCGCCACACTTCCTTACCTGTCTTCTTGTCAAAGGCAACGATGAACGAATTCATCCCACTTTCATCGCACTGCATGATCACGAGATCACCAAACAAGATCGGCGAAACACCATAGCCAACACTGGCCGTTCCTAACTTTCCAAGATCCTGCTTCCAGATCTGTTTGCCGTTGTAATCGAACGCGTAGAGACCTTCACTGCCGAAGAAGGCAAAAACGTATTTGCCATCGGTCGCTGGTGTAGACGAAGCAAAGCTTGCTTTTTTGTGCCGGCTGTCATGCACCGGCCCTTCGTAAGCCACGCGCTCCCAGAGAATCTTTCCTGAATCACGATCCAGACAGATCACTTTGAAAGTATGTTTAAGGTCAGCGCCGACGGCATCGGGATGGACAAAATCAGAACCATCGGAAAGCTTGTGAGTAACGCCGGGCTTTCGTCCGGGCACCGCTTCACCATCAAGCGCTGTGGTCAGAAAGATTTTCTTACCCCACACGATCGGAGAAGAATGTCCCCGACCTGCGATTGGAGTTTTCCACTTAACGTTCTTCGTTGTGGTCCATTCGCTGGGTAAACTGGTTTCGTCCGAAACACCTTGGCTGTCTGGGCCACGCCATTGTGGCCAGTTGCCGGGAGTCTTTGCGGTTGCGATTGCGCTGAACAGAATCGGTGCGATCAAAGTGATCAGAAATTTTGCGTGCGTGTTCATTGAATCGTCCTTTTAATTAAAAGTGTCTCCGCGGGTTTCGGTCGCTGAAATATCCGGGGAGACGCTCTTAGGGAGTTAGTTACCGATGGCGTAAAGGTTCTTCTCGCCGCGAATAAAGATGCGTCCATCGGCGATTGCGGGAGACGCATAGACTGGTTCACCAACTGAATTCGTTCCTAGAATCTCGTGTGTTGGCCCAGCCTTAATCATAAACGTGTCACCGTCCTCGCTCGTCAACAGAATCTTTCCATCAAACGCCACTGGTGAAGCGGTGAAGGTTGCGGGAATCGGTACTCGTCCACCTTCGTATTTGACTTCGCCCGTTTTGGCGTCAAGGCAGGTGATGATGCCGCGGTCAGTCGTCAGATACAGATAGCCGTTGTAGAGAATCGGCGAAGGGACGTAAGCAGTACCCTTGGCATATTTCCAAGCTACGGTGTCCGCCAGATCACCCGAACCTCCGAGGTTGATGGCCATCACAACCTTGGCTGGAAAACCGGCCGAGATGAAGACCATGTCACTGTTCGCAACGGGTGAGGGAATTGCGTTGCTTTCGACACCCTTGTGTCGCCACAACTCTTTGCCAGTCGCTGGGTCGTAGGCGATGATCGCTTCAGTGCCACTCGTGATCAGTTCGGTACGTTTAGCGGTCTTAACCAGCATCGGTGTGGCCCAACTGACCTGGACCTTTCGCGGAGTCCTCCAAACTTCCTTACCGGTCTTCTTATCAAGCGCAACGATGAATGAACTGCCGCCGTTGTCTTCGTCACACTGCATCAGCACGACGTTCTCGTAAAGAATCGGAGATGTCCCCGTACCCATGCCCACCGTGGCCAATTTCCCAAGGTCTGCTTTCCACGCCAGCTTTCCTTTCATGTCATAGGCATACAAACCTTCGGAACCGAAGTACGCGAACACGTGTTTGCCGTCAGTGGCCGGAGTCGAGGCTGCATAAGAACTCTTGCGATGACGGTTGTCGTAAGGTGTTCCTTCGAAGGCTGTTTGTTCCCAGAGGACCCTTCCGGTTTCGCTGTCGAGACAAATCACTTTGAAGGTGTGCTTCTTGTCAGCGCCGATGCTATCGGGATGGAGAAACTCTTTATCGCCCATCATATGTTTGACGGCTTTGGCGCCCGGGACCACGTCGCCCTCAATCGCAGTGGTGAGAAAGATGCGATTACCCCAAACGATTGGAGAAGAATGGGCACGACCGGCAATCGGAGTCTTCCACTTAATATTTTTGGCCGTGCTCCATTGTGTAGGAAGGTTCTTTTCGTCCGAGATGCCCGAACCAGCGGGACCTCGCCATTGTGGCCAGTTCGACGCGAAAGAAGCACTCTCGACAAGCACGATGGTTGAAAGAAGTGTAAGTACGAGAGCAATGCAGGTGCGGGTAATTGTTTTCATGATTGATCCTTGTTGGCTAAGTTGGTCTCCCTGGAGTGCGGTGGCAAGCGCAGCGCGACACCGCTTTTGATGCGAGTTCTGAAAATCAGGCCCACGTTATCTTGAGCAAGAAATCCA
>DATBMP010000377.1:0-13687 GCA_036554845.1 Pyrinomonadaceae bacterium | reverse complement strand
CGGATTTGCTTTGCTTCTTCTTTGGGGTCCTTACGGCACACTCGGTCGGTTTCTGGCGCCACATGGGATCGAGATCATGTTTACGGCTGGTGCAATTATTCTGGCGAATATCTTTGTCACTTTTCCGCTGGCGTTTGGCGTGATCAAACCCGTGTTCGACACCATGAATCGTTCGCTCGAAGAAGCATCGGCAACAATCGGGGCCACGCGAATACAAACTTTCTGGCACGTGACGTTACCGTCATTGCGCGGCGCGATCGTCTCAGGCGCCTTGCTGACGTTCGCTCGAGCGGTTGGAGAGTTTGGCTCGACGATCCTTGTGTCAGGTAATCTGGCGGGAAGAACACAAACTGCGCCACTCTACATTTTTGCGAAGTTCAATGAAGGTCAGATCGAAGCCGCGAACGCCATTGCAATCGTGCTGGCCCTCTTCTCTTTTCTTATTTTCAGCGTGCTCTTTTTTGCCCGCGACTGGTTGGACGTTGAATGAACGCAGCAATGAAACAGTTGGACCAGGAATCACGGGGACCTGATACCAGCCAGGGTTCCCGGCAGATTGCCGCCAGTGTGATCGGAATCAGCAAGCGGTTCGGAAAGACTGGTGTGCTCAATGACATCACATTCGATGTTGCTGAAGGCGAGACCCTGGTCCTGCTGGGCGCCTCAGGCAGCGGCAAAACCACCATCCTCCGAATCATCGCCGGCTTGGAAGAACCGGACACGGGCAGCGTGATTCTTCATAAAGAAGATGTCTCGGATCTTCCGGCGCGCGAACGTGGAGTAGGTGTGATTTTTCAGTCGTACGCTCTTTTCCCGAAGATGAACGTTGAGCGGAACATCGGCTATGGATTGAAGATTCGAAGATATCGGCGCAAAGAGATTAAGAAGCGAGTCAATGAACTTCTCGCACTGGTAAAGCTCGAAGAACATCGTAAGAAGTATCCTTCGCAACTGTCCGGGGGACAACAACAGCGTGTGGCGATTGCACGAACGTTGGCCTACAACCCGCGCGTGCTGCTTTTTGATGAACCATTCGGAGCGCTGGACGCACAAAACCGCACCCGACTGCGCCGCGAGATACGCGCGCTTTTGAAGCAAGTAAATGTGCCGTCGATCTTCATCACTCATGATCAGGAAGAGGCATTGGAACTTGGTGATCGAATCGCAGTTTTGAATGCCGGTCGCTTGGAACAGATAGGCACGCCGGCAGAGATCTACAACCACCCGGCCACAGAGTACGTTGCGACGTTTCTGGGAGCAGCAAACATCCTCATCGTAAAGATCGGAAACGGATTCATCGAGGTAGGTACCGTTCGGGTCTCGGCTGAACTGAATGAGAAGTTTCGCGAAGGTCAGAAAGCGAAACTGGTATTTCGCCCTGAAGACGTTTTTCTTAGTCAGCTGGGGACAACTCGGGAAGGTTACGAGGGATTAGGCGTGGGCATCATTGAAGAGACCAGCTTTGTTGGCGCATACGAAAGAGTGACAGTGCGTCTGGATCTGACAGGGACGATTGGTGCTGACAACGTAAATCCGATCGTGGCTCGGCACCTCACGACCGGCGGCACGGAAGGTCTAATAATAGCGACTCGACCAAAGCCGGAGGTGGCGACTTTTAGCCTGAAACCCCTCGATCGCGTAAAGGTGAGTTTGTCATCTTTCACGGTGTTGCCGGTTGGCGAGGAATAGACCGGCGAGGGTCAGCAAACCCAGGAAACAAGGAACTGGCGAAGCTGTGAAGAAAACCGGAACTTAGCCGCAGATAAACGCGGATGACGCGGATCAATCAAGAATGCTCACTAAGCTAGATCCGTGTCATCAGCGTAAATCTGCGGTTTATCTATTTTGTTGAAGGCTTCTTCGTTGGTGGTCTGTCTTCAAACAGAACTCGTGCTCTTCGACTCAGCACCCAACGCAGCCTGCGCCGCCGCCAAACGTGCAACCGGAACGCGGTATGGTGAACAGCTCACGTAGTCCAGTCCAATCTCTGCACAGAACTCGATCGAGCTGGGATCACCACCGTGCTCACCGCAGATACCCACCTTCAAGTTAGGCTTAACACTCCGTCCGCGCTCAGTTCCCATGCGAACCAACTGCCCGACACCTTCGCGGTCAAGCACTTGAAACGGATCTTCGGCGAGAATCTTTCGGTCAACATAGTTCGGCAGAAACCGCGCCGCATCATCACGACTTAGTCCAAATGTCGTTTGCGTCAGGTCGTTTGTTCCAAACGAGAAGAACTCGGCATGTTCGGCGATGCTATCTGCTGTCAGGGCAGCGCGCGGTAGTTCAATCATCGTGCCGACCCGATAATCAATCGTCATTCCATGCTCGCCCATGACCTGTTTCGCCACTTCATCGATCAATTCGCGTTGCTGTCGCAACTCTTCGCTCAACGAGACCAGTGGCACCATGATCTCGAGTGTGATCTTCTTGCGTTCACCGTGTACTTCGCACGCGGCTTCGAAAATCGCGCGACACTGCATCCGCGTGACTTCAGGAAACAGCAACCCGAGACGACATCCCCGAAAGCCCAGCATCGGATTTGCCTCACGTATGCGGTCCACCTGACGCAGCAGCCGCCGCTTCTCGTCGATCTCGTCGAGCAGCTTATCCATATCGGCCAGAGTGTTAGCGCCGCGGACAGCCATCTTTAACTCACCAAGTTCGGTTAAGAGTTCCTCAGCGTTGGGGAGAAATTCGTGTAACGGTGGATCCAGTAGTCTGATCGTAACCGGCAATCCAGCCATTTCGCGGAAGATTCCTACAAAGTCTCCGCGCTGTAACGGCAACAATTTTTCCAACGCCTTTTCACGTGCGCCAACACCTTCTGACAGAATCATTTCGCGCATTGCCGCAAGTCTCTGATCTCCAAAAAACATGTGCTCGGTGCGGCAAAGTCCGATTCCTTCCGCGCCAAACTGTCGCGCAACTTTCGCATCCCGTGGCGTATCGGCATTGGCGCGAACTTTCAATCGCCGAAACTTGTCGGCCCACGTCATCAGTTCGTGAAAATCTGATCCCAATGTTGGCCTCACCGTCGGCACCTGACCCAGGAAGACGCGACCGGTTGATCCATCAACTGTGATCCACTCACCTTTTGTTACGACGGTGCCGTCAACACTAAACTGCTGTTGACTGTAGTCGATGTTCAGTGAGGTCGCGCCGCTGACGCAGGTCTTTCCCATGCCGCGGGCAACTACGGCCGCGTGACTCGTCATACCGCCACGTGCAGTGACGATTGCCTGCGCGGCAACCATGCCGTGAAAGTCATCAGGACTTGTCTCTTGCCTTACGAGGACAACTTTCATCCCTTCCCGGGCCAACTCTTCGGCTTCGTCAGGGCTGAACACAACCTGACCCTGCGCGGCACCGGGGCTCGCGGGTAATCCGGTGGCCAACACAATCGCATCAGCCTTGGGATCGACTGTCGGATGCAGCAACTGATCGAGCTGTTCCGGTGTAACGCGCTGCACAGCTGTTGCTCTATCGATCAACTTCTCGTGATACATATCGACCGCGATCCTAACGGCAGCTGCGCCCGTGCGTTTCGCGGTACGCGTCTGCAACATCCAAAGCTTGCCGCGCTCAATGGTGAATTCGACGTCCTGCATGTCGCGGTAATGCTTCTCGAGGAGCTGCGCGATCGATGCAAACTCGTCGTAGACTTTCGGCAACTCATTCTTCAACTCAACGATCGGATGCGGGGTGCGCGTTCCGGCAACTACATCTTCACCTTGCGCGTTCAGCAGATACTCGCCATACAACTCTTTCTTTCCTGACGAAGGATTGCGTGTGAAAGCCACTCCGGTTCCACTTCCCTCACCCATGTTGCCAAAGACCATCGCCTGCACATTGACTGCGGTACCAAGCGAATCAGGAATACGATTGATGCGACGATAGTCAACCGCGCGCCGGCCCATCCACGAGTTGAAGACAGCAGCAATCGCGACACGAAGTTGTTCGTATGGATCTTCTGGAATGGCGTGCTGTTCGGCGAGAATGATCTGCTTCTCTGCAGCAATGATGTCACGCAGATCGTCGGTCTTGAGATCAGTATCGCGGCCGCCGGAAGTCTGCGCCTTGAACCGGTCCATCACGCGCTCAAACTTTTCATGCGCAACTCCCATCACAATCTCGCCAAACAACGAGGCAAAGCGACGATACGCATCGAGCGCAAACCGCAGGTCACCAGTTTGCGCGGCAAGACCCTGAACGGTCTCTTCGTTCAATCCCAGATTGAGCACGGTATCCATCATTCCGGGCATCGAGAAAGCTGCACCCGACCGAACTGATACGAGCAAAGGATTCTTTGGATCTCCGAAGCGTTTGCCCACCTTCTTCTCAATGGCGCCCAGGCCTTCCTTTACCTGGTCCCAAAGACCGTCAGGAAAGTTCTTGTCGTTTTCAAAGAAGGCGTTGCAGGCTTCGGTCGAAACGATTAAACCTGGCGGCACTGGCAGACCAGCGCGCGTCATTTCGCAGAGTCCGGCGCCTTTGCCACCGAGAAGTGTTTTGTCTTCGCCGCTACCTTCTTCGAAAAGGTAGACCCACTTCTTTGGTTCTTCCTGATCGTTGGGTTGTGTTTGGGATTGATCCTGTTCGGGGGGTTGGACTTCGGTCGCTACATTCTGTTCAGACACCACGTATCACCTCAGGGGACTGGAATTAACTAATCATACAACACTGAGTTGGTGTAAGGCGTGCTATGGGGACCCGATAACGAAACGGTTGGTCTCCTCAGTCCCGTTCTTAGTCACCGGGCTGAAGCCCGGTGTGAATGAAAACGACTTTTGGGTAATGCCAATCGCCACCTACAATCGTCACATAATCGTCAATCGTCAATCGACAATTCCCACTCTCCAGTGATAGAAGGTTACAACTCAAATGGCCGAGCGCAAACATCTTCTCCGGTGGTGGATCCTTGTGGCTGCCACCGCCATCACGCTCTATGTCTGCTGGCTAATGGTCAGGCCCTTTGTCGGTGTGATCACCTGGGCCACAGTTCTCGTTATCGTCTTCTATCCAGTTCACAAGAGAATAGTAAAACGCACCGGCAAGCCCGCAATCAGCGCTTTAATCTCGTGCGCCCTCGTGATCCTTGTGATCCTCGTTCCCGTAGCGCTGATCACGATTGCCGTGGTCAACGAACTCTCAGGTGCGGTCCAGAATTTTCAAGCCGCGCTCAACTATGTGCTCAATCCGGAATCGCCAATCGCCGGACGCATCCTCGGCTTCCTGAGCCGCTACGTCGATGTCTCAAAGTTTCAATCAGATGAATATCTGTTGACCCAATTGAAAGGCATCAGTGGTTCACTTGCCGGCCAGACACTTGGTTTTCTTGGAGGTCTTGTATCGGTAATCGTCCAGATGTTCTTTGTGATCTTCACGATGTATTACTTCTTCAAGGACGGCGATCGGATCCAGCATGGACTTCGCGACATATTACCGCTCGAGGACGAACAGGCCGACCAGGTGATGACCCGTGCCCGCGAGGTGATCGACGCAAGTGTTTATGGTGTTATCTCGATCGCAGTGCTTCAGGGGCTGTTGGGCGGACTGGCTTTTTGGCTGCTGGGCCTGCCATCGGCAATCATCTGGGGCGTGGCGATGACGTTTCTGTCGATGATTCCGATGTTAGGTGCTTTTGTGGTGTGGTTACCGGCGGCGATTTTCCTGGCTGTGACCGGACATTGGACCAAGGCGTTGTTGCTGGTCCTTTGGGGAACGCTGGTGATTGGAATGGTCGACAACTTCCTGCGTCCCAAACTTGTCGGAAGCCGCACCAGGCTGCACGAGCTGCTGATCTTTTTTGCCGTGCTTGGTGGACTAAATGTATTTGGAGTTCTGGGAGTAGTCCTGGGGCCAGTTGTTGTAGCTCTGGCGGTGGCGTTGATAGAGGTCTTTCGTGCAGCAGAGCGGACCACGAAGGCTTAGGGGATGAGAGTTGAGGATTCGGATTTGGATGTCGATCGCTCGTGCTCTTCTCAGTTTCGCGCGGCATGGCTATGCACAAAAAGTCTTTTGGGTACGGCCCTGCCACTCCTCATACCACCTGGATCTGAGTTGGATCGTCGGCAGGTTGTGAACAATATGAACCCTTTCGTTGTTGCGTGCGTGTAAAGCCTTATCGCTAGCCGCAAAGTGGTACTGAGTGCAACCTCGAGGCGTCAAGTGGGTTCACCTGCGATCCGAAATCTTCGATAGACAATCGATAATCGCAAGGAGCGGTTCAATGTTAGTCAGCAAATCAATTTCAAAGAAGCTCGCACTTGTCTCACTGATCTTGTTAACTGCAGCTGTTGTCGGCAACGTGCGCAGCACCGGCCAATCGGAACCGGCTGAAGAAACGAAACCGGCGATGGTGCGCTGGGAGTATTTAGCCGTTGCCGGTCCAACCACGACAAACTTCACACCAACTGGTAACCCGCAGATGCGGAAAGAGCCGCCGGGCTCATTTGCGCGCGAAGGTTTTGTGTTGGAGCAACACCTCGATCGTATGGGAGCGAAAGGGTGGGAACTTGTTTCCGTGGCTGGACCACCAACAGATCCGGTCTACTACTTCAAACGACCCAAGTAACCTTACCTAACAACCAGCACCGCCATCACAAAGAACCGGGTGGAGGACTGTCTTACCTACGATGATTGCGGCCACTGCTGCGCCGGCAATGATTCCCCAGGTCATCGGAGACAGACCCTTTCGCGGTTTCTTGACCGCAAGTACATCCGTATAAGCCAGTGTTTGCGAAGTCCCGGTCTTCAAGTCTGTCACGGTGAAAGTGTCGTCTTCAGCGACGCTCACATATCCTTTCACCTTCTTGCCGTCTTTCAACTTCGCCTCGACACGGGCATCGCGACCCACGCCTAACTTCGCCACTTCAATCTGCATCTTTTGCGCGGTTTGAGCATCTGCGGCAACCTGGGCCAGCGCAGTGCTACCCAAACTGATCGTCACCATCACTACCGAAAGAACCATTGCCAAGATTCTGAACATTTGCATCTCCTCGGATAATATTCGAAACCGAAGATGCAATGGGCAACGGTCATGCCGAGAAGTTTTGCGGGCCTTTGTTGAGTGCGTTTGCATAGAGAGGCAAGGTAAATCCTTCTCATGCTACGTTATTCGGACATCTGGATGCTCTGAGGAACACCAACGGTTGAGTAGAACCACTGCGCGGTAGCGGATGAATTGCCAATTGCCGATTGATGATTGACGATTGATGCCATTCCGAAATCGGTACTTGGCTCATCAATCACCAATGTTCGATCCACCCGCTACGCGGTGGTACTGGCTCTCATGCCACGGGGATCGATAGCATTTAGACTTGTGCGGCAAGCCACTCGAGACTTGGCAGGTGCCTGCTACTCCGCGATCAGTCGCGCAATTCCATATGCGGCGCCAGCGGCCACGCTGCCGATGAAAACTGTCTGCAACGCGCTGCGCATGGGTTTCATCCCCGTGAAGCGCCCCTTCACAAAACCAAAAACAAAGAGAGCAATGACCGTAAAAATGATCGATAGGAGCAGGGCCAACGAGATCTGCAAGGTGAAAATATAGGGAGCTAGTGGAACTAGACCACCGGCAACATATGCGCCGCCAATCGTCAGTGCGCTCATCATTGCGCGTCGTGGATCTGGTTTTTCTAGTCCGAGTTCAAACCTCATCATGAAATCGATCCATTGTTTTGGTTGTTTGCGTAATGCCTCGACGATGGGTTTGGTTTCAGCTTCAGTCAGCCCGTACTCCTGAAAGACTTCCGCAACCTCGCGCATCTCTTCGTGAGGGATCTCTGCTACTTCACGTTTCTCACGTTCGCGTTCTTTGACGTAATGCTCGGCATCGCTTTTGGCCGCGAGATAACCACCGAGGCCCATTGCTATGCCGCCCGCGGCGATCTCGGCCAGACCGGCAGTGACGATTACTCTGGTTGAACTGATTGCGCCTGAGAGTCCGGCGGCGAGTGCGAAAGGGACAGTCAGGCCGTCAGACATTCCGATTACGACGTCGCGAACAACCTCGCTGGCTGTGAAATGGCGTTCGATGTGGGGAGTTTGCGGCATAGTGTTTCCCTTTGGAAATTGGAATTTGGAAATTGGAGTTTGGAATTTCCCAAATTCCAATTTCTAATTTTCATTTTCCAATTTTCGACGTCAAAACTTCCCCCACAACATCAACACCCCAATCAAAATAAAAGCAACCGCCGCGATTCGTTTCACCCACTCTATCGGAACATAATTCCCCACCACACCACCAACCGCGACTCCGATCGCCGACACACAGATCAACGCGAGACTCGCTCCGATAAAGACCATCCACGGTCTCTTGGAATCCGCTGACATGGTCATTGCGGCTAACTGCGTCTTATCGCCCATCTCCGCCAGAAAGATGATGCCAAAAGTTGTTAGAAGCACTCGCCAGTCCATAACGATCCTCCTGGAGGGAATTTGGAATTTGGGATTTGGGATTTGGAATAATTTGGAATTTGGAATTTGGAATTTGGAATTTGGAATTGGGAAAGATTTCAGGTTGGGAAGGGTGGTTTACCCCCGCTGGTTCGGCTGCATGAAGCTGGGAATGATTATGACAGTCTCCCTTTGTGTTCAGCATCATTGCCGGCGACCAGCGGGGGTAAACCACCCTTCCTGACCTGAAATCTTTCCCAATTCCAAATTCCAAATTCCAAATCCCAATTTCCAATTTCCAAATTCCAAATTCCAAATTCCAAATTCCAAATTATTCCAAATCCCAAATCCCAAATTCCAAATTCCAAATTCCAATCAATCCCGCAATCAGGTAGAGCTTTTCTCTCTCAAACCTTACAATTTACGCCATAAAACTAGTCCGACGACTTATAACAGCAGCATGGCCCAAGTCTCCAAAGAATTTTTCGGTACCTCGCGCTTCAGGATTCGCCGCCGCCTTGGGTCGGGTGGCATGGGTATCGTCTACGAGGCCCATGATCGCGAAAGTGATCGCGTCGTCGCGCTTAAGGCGTTGACTCGAACTGAGGCCTCACACATTACTCGATTTAAGAACGAGTTCCGCTCGCTTGCTGACGTTTCCCATCCAAATCTCGTCGCCCTTTACGAGTTCATGGCTGACGGCCAGTACTGGTTCTTCACCATGGAACTGGTCAATGGCGTGAATTTTCTTGAATACGTCAGACCAGGTTATCACGCTCGCAAGACTCGAAACTCTCTCAGCGACACTCTACTAAAACCGGTCACCGAGAAAGATACGGCCATAATCGCCGACTACGAAGCCGAAACACAGCAATTGGATTCCCTCGAGATCGACTTCAACGATAACGTGGACCAGCGAGTGTCGTTGGAGACGTCCTTGTCTGGTTCGAAACTCGATCTGAATCGTCTCTACCACGCCCTGCGACAACTTGCAGAAGGTCTCCATGGTCTTCATGAAACCGGAAAGCTTCATCGAGACATCAAGCCATCGAACGTCCTGGTTACAAATGAAGGACGAGTAAAGATCCTCGACTTTGGTCTGGTAGCCGAAGTCGCGGAAGTTGGAGACCAGGACAGCATGATCCTGGCCGGCACACCGGATTACATGTCGCCTGAACAAGGAGCACAACTACCAATCTCGCAATCAAGTGATTGGTACAGCATCGGTGTCATGCTTTACCAGGCGCTCACTGGGCTTTTGCCATTCTCAGGCAAGTTCTTTGAAGTGATGATGGCGAAACAGAACGTCGATCCTCCGCCGCCAGCAGAACTCCGTCGCGATCTGCCGGCCGATCTCAACGACCTGTGTGTACGCTTACTCGCCCGCGATCCTGCCAAACGACCCACCGGACGAGAAGTGTTGCGCATCCTGGGCCATGGCAAGTCTGGTCCTTTGAAACCTGCATTGATGCCCGTAACGGCATCGGTCGTCGATTCTTCTCCGTTCGTCGGACGCAAACAGCAGTTGGCCCAACTCGAAGAATCGTACGCAACCGTCCGCCGTGGTGAAACAGTGACGGTTTTTGTTCACGGCAGTTCGGGAATGGGCAAGACAGCGTTGGTCCGTCATTTCCTTGATGGCCTTGAGAAAGAGAAACCTGACACCGTGATCCTGGAAGGCCGTTGTTATGAGCGAGAGTCAGTTCCATACAAGGCTCTCGATGGCGTGATCGACAGCTTGACGAGATATTTACTTTCCCTGCCGCAGGCTGATGCTGAGAAGTTGATGCCGCGCGACGTTGGTGCGTTGGCGCGTCTGTTTCCCGTGATGTTGCAGATCGATGCGGTGTTTGACGCGCCGCAACGTGAGGAAGAACCCCCCGATCCAATTACACTCCGCCGTAGGGCATTTGCCGCCCTGCGTGAACTGCTCGCTCGTATTTCGGCCAAACATCCACTGGTGGTCCATATCGACGATCTCCAGTGGTCCGATGCCGACAGCACCCTGTTGCTTGAAGACCTTTTGCGTCCACCTGATGCGCCTTCTTTACTTCTCATCACCAGTTTCAGAAGTGAAGAGCTCGAAACAAAACCGTTCCTTGGGATTCTGCTTTCAAGCTGCGACGGTGACACGCGTCGTGAACTCATCGTGACCGCACTGAATCGTCACGAGGCACGCAAGCTTGTGCATGACCTGCTTGGTTCGGACGCGGGTGAGATTGAACCCTTCTCAGAATCCATCGTTCGCGAAGGGCGCGGTAATCCCTTCCTGATCGAGCAACTCGCGCGTTACGCCACCACCAGCGCTCAACGATCAACTACGGGCATCAGCCTCGCCGTGATGCTTGACGCACGCTTAAGTCAATTGCCCGGTGGTTCGCGCGAATTCGTTGACGTTTTAGCAATCGCAGGAAGACCGGTTAATCCCGAGGTTGCATATCAGGCAGCAGGATTGTCTGGTGATGAACTGCCCCTGGTGACTTCACTTCGTGCCGCACAGTTTCTGCGCAGTGCGGGTTTAGAGAATACGGTTGAGCTTTATCACGATCGCATTCGAGAAACTTTGGCAGCGCAGTTGGACCAGGCCAGCACAAAACAGATTCATCGCCGCCTGGCCCAGGCGATTGAAGTACGCGGAATCGACGATCCTGAATCGTTGTTTGAACACTACCTCGGCGCCGGTGAACGAGTCCGAGCGGCAATACATGCGGCTGTCGCAGCGCGCAAGGCGGCCACTGCTTTGGCTTTCGATCGTGCGGTTGGCTTCTATCGCAAGGCGGTCGAGCTCGCGCCTGCGCGAGGCAAAGAGTTGACTGAGTTAAAACGCTCGCTGGCTGAAGCTTTGGTGAACGCTGGCCGGCCCGCTGAGGCTGCCGAAGCTTTTCTTGAAGTAGCAGAAGAGACCTCGGCCGCAAATAGTCTTGACTGCAAACGTCGGGCGGCCGAGCAGTTACTAATGGGTGGTCATATCAAGGAGGGCCTTGAATTGATCCGCACCGTCCTGGCTGCAGTTGGATTCACACTGCCCGGTGGTCCAAAACGCGCTTTGTTTTCGCTGCTACTTAAACGATTGCAGATTCGTATTCGCGGTCTGAACTTCACACATCGTGACAAGGTCGATATTCCCGAAGCTGAACTTTTCCGGATGGACCTGTGCTGGGCATTGGCTGCTGGTCTTGGCGCAGTGGATCTGATTCGCGGAGCAGACTTCCACAGTCGCCATCTGCTGCTGGCGCTTCGTTCAGGCGAATCGTATCGGGTTGCGCGTGCCCTGGCTTTTGAAGCGGCGCAGACAGCCTCACGAGGAGGTCCGGCACACGAACGCGCTCTCCAGATCGCACATCGTGCTGAAGAGTTGTCACGAAAGGTGGGCCACCCTCATACCATCGCCCTCGCAATCTGGTCGAAAGGTGTTGCCGCCTATTTGGTCGGAGAGTGGCAGAAGGGCGCTGAACTCTGCGAAGAGGCAGCCGAACTTTTGCGTGACCGCTGCACGGGAGTTACATGGGAGCTTTCCGTCGCCCAACGATTCATGTTGAGCGCAATGCTGTTTCGCGGTGAGGTCGCGGAAGTCTCGCGACGGGTCCCCTTTTTACTCTCGGCCGCACTCGAGCAGGGCAACGTCTTTGCTTCAACCGACCTGCGTACTCGACTGAATCTCATCTGGCTAGCAGCAGATGATCCTGACAAGGCTCGCGCCGAGGTCATTGAAGCGTTGAAGCAGTGGCCACACGAAGGATTTCACCTGCAGCATTACACCGCCATGCTCGCACTGGTCCAAATCGAGCTGTACACCGGTGACGCGGAGGTGGCGTGGAAACATATTCAAGGACATTGGAAATCGTTGGCGGGTTCGATGCTTTTGCGTCTTCAGATTCTGCGCATCGAAGCGATGCACTTGAAAGCACGCGCCGCATTGGCAAGCGCACGCGACAATCCTGCACGAGCCCGGCAACGGTTGCAGGTAGCGGAAAGTATTGCGCGTCGAATCTCAAAGGAACGAATGCCGTGGGCCACTCCGCTTGCGAACTTGTTGTACGCAGGAGTCGCGTATCAACGAAACGATCTCGCTGAGGCAAACGCGAATCTCTCTGAAGCGTTGAATGGTTTTGAGGTAGCGGACATGCATCTTTACGCCGCGGCGACCCGTCGTAGATTGGGAGAAGTGATGGGCGGTCAACGTGGCGAGCACCTGGTTGAGGAGGCGGCTCGGTGGATGCGATCTCAGAAGATTCGAAATCCTGCTGCCTTGACTCGGATGCTGGTGCCGGGATTTGATGCGTGAAGCACTGGTAAATCGGTCGTCACTATTCGGTTTTGGACTCCCATCATTCACACCGGACTTTAGTCCGGTGACCTGCACGGCTTGCTGAATGAGAAGTCAGTCACTCCTCGCAAGTATCGATTGGCGCGAAACAAGGATGCCGCGGGCTCACCGACGTGCGGCTGCTCTTCCAACGAGTGAAGGCTTCATCAATCCCGAATTCAGCATGTCCTCGTGTAACTCGCCACTCTCATCCGTGATCATTGTTGGCTTGAAGTAAGGTTCGAATCGCGAGTCCACTCGAAACGCCGGCGAATACATCGTATCCAATGGCTCAGTAGTACTGACAAAAGTTCTGGGCTTGGATCGCTTGAACCACCCCAAACCTGTGAACGAGGTTGCCAGCGGCTGCGCGCAAATAAGCAACCCATTTCCCAACGCCATGACCATCTGCGTCTTCGTCAGCCTTGAACGATAACGTTCTGCAAAGCCGGCGGTGTGTTTGGCAATCTGCAATCGAAATCCGCGCAAGTTCTGAAGATCGGAAACAAACTTGACGACCTCCTCTGTTTGGTCCAATGGCCGCAACACGATCGTGGTCCCATCCATATCGCGTAGTTTTGTGCTCGGCAAGATCGAACCTTGCGCAACACAGTCGAAGAAGTGCGGTGTACCTAGCAGCGGAATCGCAAGGGTAACAAACGAAGGGAGTGTGATTTCCGGCGTTCTGGTTATGAAATCCAGTTCGCTTCGCAGGTTGGCAACGCTCCGAGTAGAAACATCGAGCATCAATCCATAAGCAAAGACGATTCCCGCATTCAGAGTGCGCCGCACCAGCTCGACCTGCGGCGTCGAAGTGTTCTGCAACTTGTTAACGTTTCTGAGCCAGTCGTTATCGAATGACTCGAGTCCACTAAAGAGAAGTTCACAACCGGCCTCTCTGACTCGCTTGAGATTTTGTTCGTGACGAAAGAAATCGTTTGTTACCAGCGCGCCCCAATGATGAAAGTGACCGGCCCT
>DATBMP010000346.1:0-8213 GCA_036554845.1 Pyrinomonadaceae bacterium | reverse complement strand
GGCTCTGCCCTGCCGTTAGCGCCACCTTAAATTATTGGGGCTCCGCCCCAGTTTGGGCTCTGCCCCACCGCCAGGAGTATTTGGGCCAAGGCCGCACCGGGGGCGAAGCCCGATAAATAAACCCAGTCACTACGGCTGGGCAGAGCCACAGCCTCACATCCGGCGGCTAAGCCGAATCGGTGGTGGCGATCGATAAACGCAATCACTGAACCACTCACCACTAAACCACTGAACCACTAAACAACTGACCACTGAACCACTAAACAACTGACCACTGAACCACTGACCACTAACCTCGGACCTCTGACTTCTGCTGCTCCGACCTACGACCTCTGACCCTGACCTCTGACCACTAACCTCTGACACTAATCTCTGACACTAACCTCTAATCTCCGACCTATGACCTCTGAACTCTGACCTCTGACCCGTGACCACTCTCTCCACACAACCGAAATCGACAATCGGCAATTGGCAATCATCAATGTAATATGTCGCCCATTCCAATCCTTGTGCGGAGGCAACGCATGAAATCGCTGCTCCTATTCCTGGCTTCAGTTATTGTTCTCTCATGTATTCAAGTAACCATCGGGCAAACTGGTCCCCGGATCGTTGATCTTTCCCATCCATTCGACTCAGAGACCGTCTATTGGCCCACTGCCGAATCATTTCAACTCGACAAAGATTTCGAAGGTGTAACTGACCAGGGTTTTTACTACTCTGCCTACAAATATCGTGCTGCCGAACACGGAGGCACACACATTGATGCTCCTGTCCATTTCGCGCGTGGGCGTTATTCAGTGGACCAGATCCCGCTGACCCAATTGATGGGCGCAGGAATCGTCATCGATGTCACCCGCCAATGCGCGACCAATCCAGACTATCGCGTAATTACCCAGGATCTGTTGAGTTGGGAGAAGCAAAACGGTCGCATACCACCGAATGCGATCGTTTTTCTGCGCACAGGCTTTGGCAAACGCTATCCGAATCGACAGCAATACCTCGGCACCGATCAACGCGGACCAGACGCGGTGGCCAAACTCCACTTTCCCGGTCTCCATCCCGACGCGGCCACATGGCTGACAAACAATCGATCAGTCAACGCGATAGGCATCGACACTGCCAGCATCGACTATGGCCAATCGAAATTGTTCGAGACTCATCAAATCATTTCGCAAAAGAATATTCCCGCGTTTGAGAACGTCGCGAACCTGGATCAGCTTCCCGTTCGCGGGTTCCGCGTCACTGCACTCCCAATGAAGATCAAAGGTGGCAGCGGCGGTCCGTTGCGGATCATTGCGGTCCTTAATCAAAGATAGATTGTTTGCGCTAACAATATCGAACTCAATGCACACTGACGCGACGAGCTTCGCAGCCATTTTGATCGACTGGTTTCCGATAAAGCTGTCGTTCGCGGTCGCAGCCGTAGCAACATTGATCGCTCTTGTTGCGGGCGCGGCTTTGTCGTGGCTGCTCGCTCGCAAACGATTTCCCGGCCGGAACCTTCTCGACGCGCTGGTTACGCTGCCTCTTGTACTTCCGCCAACAGTTCTCGGGTACTACCTGCTGGTTCTGCTTGGCACGCGTTCAGCCGTCGGTGGAGTCCTCAACGACACCTTTGGTATTCGACTTACATTCACTGTGACAGCGGCAGTGATTGCGGCCACCATCCACGCGTTGCCGCTTGTGACGAAGAGTTTGCGCGCGGCGTTTGAAGGGGTGAACCCTGAGTTGGAAGCGGCAGCACGTACGTTGGGATTGAGTAGCAGGTTGATCTTCTTTCGCGTGACGTTGCCACTGGCGAGTAGGGGCGTGTTGGCGGCGACTGCGTTGGCGTTCGCCCGAGCGCTGGGTGACTTTGGTGTAACGATCATGATCGCCGGGAACATTCCGGGCAAAACACAAACTGCGTCGGTAGCGATTTATGATGCAGTGCAGGCGGGAAGAGATAACGAAGCGTTAACACTGGCAGTGATCGTGTCGACCATCGCAGTGGCGATGCTGTACTTGATTAATCGATTTGGCCGGTTGAGGTGGTGAGGTGGGTTAGTTGTCAGTGGTCAACCAACTACATCCCAAACACGCCGCGAGACCGAACCGCATGCCCCGGGAAGATCGCGCTGAGATCTGTTGCACCCAGGTGTCTCTTGGCAACCTCACCAAACACATCTCGGAAGTCGGTTGTCAGTGCCAGATCGCGGCCTTCATATAGCTGTTCATTCTTCAAACCTGGCCAGTCGCCATAAACCTTGCCGCCGCGTATGCCACCACCGATAAGCAGCATTGCGTTCGCATGTCCATGGTCCGTGCCACGATTACCGTTCTCACGCACCGTGCGACCAAACTCAGACATCGTCAGGATCACCACGTCGTCCATTCGTTGGCCCAGGTCTGTTGCTAACGCTGAAAGACCAAGCGCAAAATCCTGCAGACGCCCTGCGAGCTGACCACGCGAGTTTCCCTGATTTACATGCGTATCCCATCCGCCCAGATCAGTAAACGCCACTTCCAAACCAACCTCTGCCTTGATCAACTGGCCGATCTGCAATAACGAGTTGCCAAAAGGTGACCGCGGATAGATTGCGCCATTATCAGGTTTGTGTTTACTCGGGTTTACCTGCTTCAAGTAATTGACTGCTTCAAACGTATCTTTTCCTGTGCCCACCAATGCATCGGTCACAGTCTGTTCATAGATTGCTTCGAAACCACCTTGCACACTCGCAGAAGATCTTCCCGCACGGATCGCAAATTCATTGAGATTCGAAATCGCGAGAGCCTGGGCAGGTCCTTGAAGTACGCGCGGCATCGTCTGCGTCATAGAGACCGCCTGGAACACTGACGACTCTCGACTCTTCCGCGATTGCAAGTAACGATTCAGCCAACCTGCAGGCGTTGACTTCACCCCAGGGGTCGCTGACTCCATATAATCCTGGGCATCGAAGTGAGACCGCGTGTTGTCCGGCGAGCCGCTCGCATGAACGATAGCGAGCTGCTGCGACTGCCAGAATGGCAACAACGATCTCATCGAGGGGTGCAATCCGAAGAAACCATCGAGGTCCAACGCTGCATCCTGGTTGTCACTCTTCGGTTTTGGTATCGCAATGGAGGGACGCAGGCTGTAGTAGTTTGATTCGCCGTGAGGCACGACCATGTTGAGTCCATCGACGGCACCACGTTGAAAGATCGCGATCAAGGTCTTGCGCCGACCCCCTGCGTGTCGATTGCGATTTTGACCAATTACAACCCGCTCGAGGAACGATGGAGTGGATAGCCCTGCCCCCACGCTCGCCAAAGCGATACTCCCTGATTTAAGAAAGAATCTTCTGTTCATTGCTAACCTCTGATTGGATTACGGATTGCGGATATTTATTTCGGATTGCGGATTGCGGATATTGGATTGCGGATTGCGGATTGCGGATTTCGTGTGTGCTAATCGGAAACTGAATTACAAAGTCCGCTAAACCGTTTGGCCCAAGTTCCAACTTCCAAAATTCCAAATTCCAAATCCGAAATCCGCAATCCCCAATCCCCAATCCGCAATCCCCAATCCGCAATCCGATATCCGCCTTCCGCAATCCCCAATCCGTATTCCGTCTTCCGCAATCCGTCACCAATCTACTGCCTCTGAAACTCGGGCGTGCCCAAAATCAATCCCACAATCTTTGTAACTGGATCGTCGATGCGCGCTTCGTTCCGAGCGACCGCCCGGTTGCGCTGCGGCGCTTCCATTGAAGTCTCTCGTTCAGACGCTGCACCGCTGCCAACGGTTAACGGTTGGTCCAACTGCTTCAGCAGCGTCTCCTTCGTTTTTGCGGAAATGTCGCCTGCGATAAGGACGTTCAAATAGCGCTCCATCACCTGTCTATTGTCTGTACCACTCGCGCCTGTCAGAAATCGTTTCAGATCAACGCGTGTTCCGGGTATCCGATTGCTTGCCAGCGCTAAACCAAAGTTCATCCGCTCAAGCAAACCTCCTGTATTCACCCAACTCTCCGCCGTGTCGGAATAGCCGTTTGGCGTTTGAAACCCGTAGAGTGGCTCGCCCATGCGCGCGATCCACTGATGCACTTGTGGACCACCGTTCGTCTCGGCGCCAAGCGTTCGTATCGCGCTGACGGCCAGTTCAAACGGACGCTTGATCTTGGATCTATACGCTTGCGGGGAATTGAACTCGGCCGAGAAAAAGATTGCCCTCAGTGTTTCACGAATGTCGCCATCAGTTTTGGTGAAGGTGGCCGAGACGCGATCGACCAGCGCCGGCGGCGGATCGTCAGCGACGAAGTATCGAACGAGTTTCTGTGCAATGAACTTTGCCGTGGATGGATGTTTGGCCAGAATCTCGATAACCCGCAATCCATCTTTGATTCCGCCACCTGCCGGAATCTTCTGACCGAGTACCACTTTCTCGCCATCGTCATGCATGCGTGCGTTGAAGAAGAACGTTCCCGCACTCTCGCGAGCTCCGTTTCCCAACAGTGCGGCAACGGCAGCGCCACCGCCGCGGGGCGCAAAGATGGTCCAACCGGTGAAGCAGCGTGCGACCTCCTGTACATCTTTTTGCGTGTAGCCACCGTCGACGCCCAACGTGTGAAGTTCCATCAATTCGCGGGCGTAGTTTTCGTTGATGCCTCGTCTCATCCTCTGCGGTGCGTTCGGTTGTGGACGCGGGGCCTCGTTTGGATTCTGGCTCACTGGTCCACGCCGATTGCCAATCAGGCCTGCAAGTCCTGGATTGCGTCTTTCACCGCGACGAGCATTGGCAGCTTGCGGACTAACACTCTGAAAGTTATCGAGGTAGAAGAGCATTGCCGGACTCTTCGCCGTTGCGATCAATAATTCGGAAAACTTACCCATCGCGTGTGGTCGAATGGTGTCGCGGTCATATGAAGTAAGCAGCCATCGATCTGCGCCCTTGTTGGCAAACACGTTGAAGTGGTTACTCCAGAAGTCAACCATCACTTCGTTCAATTGCCGTTCGCTGTAGACCGCACGCAGGATGCGCGAGGCTTGCAGTTCCGCGATGATTCGCTGCGGTCGTTGAAGACCGTGGCGTTGATAGAACTCGCGCAGGACACGCTGGTACTCCTGATTGTTTTGAGGAGCAGGTGGATCAGCATTCTGATTCGCCATTGCGCCATCAGAGGGCATCTGCGTTTGGCCTTGGCTGGTTGCCGATTGTTCTCGAGTACGACGAGCATCACGCAACTCTGCGGGCAGTTCTCCACTTCTTTCGAGCTGGCGAATCAGCATCCCAGGGTTCGGAAACTTTTCGTAGAGCTGCGCCGTGGTCATTGAGAGCGTGGGCAAGTTTTTGATCTTTGCTTCGGATACCGAATCGTCGATCCTCTCGGGATTGAGCTGTCGGTTGATGTAGTTTTCGAGCCCGATCTCCATGACGCGTTCGACATCACCTGGCCTGGCCCCAAAGCCCAGCCGATTCAGCACATGAACAATTCGCTGTTCATCACTCAGGTAGGCCTGTGAGATTTTCTTCTGCTGGGCTGATGCAGAGAGACCGAATAGAGGCGCCATCAACGTGAGAGTGACGGCAGACGCGACCGTCTGCTTTAGCGACGCACTTGTTAAAACGCTCTTCAAAATCTTCATAAAACCTGCCATTTACCGATTAATTGGAGAATTGAACTGCCGGGAGAGAACCCGCTCAATGTAGGTTAGACGCAATTGAGACGGTAGCGGTTGGGGAAAGTTTGGGTGTGGATTTGGAATTGCAAAGTTGGCATTTGCGGAGGCGGCATCTGGAAATCGTGTTTGGGATTGCGGGACCTCGGTGGTCATCGAGTCATGTAAACAGTCGGCTCGGCCGCTTCCTTGCGGTAAGCCTATGGCTTACCGAACGTCCAGACATTTTGATCGAGGCTATGCCTCAAGGATGGACCAGTAGAGTATCAGTTTGGCTAACGTTAAGCCGCAGGCTTACCGCAAAGAATGCGGCACAGCCGAAACGCAAAGAACTCTTGTGCACAGCGATTCGACGACCACGTCCAGCAATCCTGATTTCCAATTTCCAATTTCCAAGCCTCCGTCATCTACCTCGAACCAGGCGCCCTTCGAACCGGGAACGGAAAACTTACCGGACTGCGATTGCCCTCACGATCCACAGCCCGTACGCCAAAAAAGTAGTTGTCCTTCGACATCCCCTTCATCGTGTACGTCGTTACATTTCCAACTGACCGCGAGTTGGTCCAATACGGAGCAGTCGTCTCGCGCCACACGATCTCGTAACCGGCAAGGTCCGCTTCCTTGTTTGCATCCCACTTCAGATCCGTATCGTTGGTAAGCCTTGTCGTCAGGATGTTCGCGTTGCCAGGTCGCGCCGGTGCAAGGGCCAGCATCGCCAGGGAAGCCGCATTCACTCGCGCAACATTCGCAATGTAGGCGAAGTCAACGAACTCCGGAAGATCGCCATACTGCACACCATTCTCCTGGCGAATGTTCTGATGTTGATGAGTGTAGTTCTCGTTCGTCTCAGTAAACCGAACGGCAGCATAACCTCGTTCCAGGAATGGAATGTGATCCCCGCCACGCAGATAACGATCTCTCCGGTAAACCATCGTCACTTTCATCGCCGGCACATACGTCTGAGTAACGTCGCGAATGAACCTCGCCAACTGGCGCGATGCAGAATCGTTCTCACCACCCACTCCGCGTCGGACGTTCGCCTCTTCGGGTTTCTCGTTTGAAGGCACACCTTCCGAAAAGACACGGACCGATTGCCGATCACGAACACCGTTGCCGCCAAGCGTGTTGCCGATGATGTCATTCGTAAACATGGCGTCGATGTTCGTGTTCTGCTTCTTTGCTTCTTCGGCAAAGTGAGTGGCGCCCAACAACCCCTGTTCCTCACCCGCCACTGCCATAAAGACAATCGTCGCATCGAATTTGTACTTCGCCATGACCCGCGCCATCTCGAGCACCGCAGCGGTTCCAGATGCGTCGTCATTGGCTCCAGGCGCATCGCATTTATCATCGGTCGCACTACCACACATCGAATCGTAGTGACCACTCACAACGTACACACGTTCCGCGGAATCTGGCCGCATGCCACGTAGAGTTGCGACAACATTCGTAATCATCGTGGGCGCTGGGATGCGATTAGCCTTGGGTTGCTCGAACGACTGCTTCTCGACTGTCATGCGACCTTCAGATGCAGCAGCAGCTTTCTGAAACTCACTAAAGAGCCAATCACGCGCGGCACCGATGCCACGGTTTGGGTCATCCTGCACAGATAATGTGTTGCGCGTACCGAAACTCGCGAGCTTGCGCACGGAACGCTCGATATTGCGCGCATCGATCTCGTTAACGATCTTTGCAATCTGGGGATTGCGACGTTCTGGACCACGGCGACTTTGCGGTGGACGCTGACCTGTTACCTGCGAAATTGTTATTGGTGAAATTGAAAGGATTAAAGTGAAGGAGGTGAGTCGCAGGGTTTGGCTTACATTCATCAGCTCAGTTCACCTGTTATTGTTTTTGAATTTCATCAGTCGGATTCTTCTCGATAGCCCTGACGCGGAAAAGTTCGCGTCGTATGTTCGGTGACACTGGGAATGGCTTCGAGGCGAGGTGGTGTCAAAGGGGGCGCTATCACCTGTGGTCGTTGCGGTCTGGTTTCTATCTGCTGCGGTTCACGGTTTGTCGAAATCACCTTTGACCAGAAACGAACGATCAGCGAGACACAACCGAAGAGGGTGGCCATGCAAAAGAGAATGATCCAAACAATTGCGGCAGGATGAATTCCCATGACAGCGAATTGAACGGCCCCGCCAATAATTATCCCGATGGCCGCTAGCACTGTGAAACCGAGGATCGCAGTCGGGGCGGCCAGCTTAACCGGGGGCAAGGTGACATTCTGAGATATCAAACCTTGCGTTAAATTTGCGCCACACCGGTTGCAGTACTTCAGTTCAACCGTAATCTCATTTCCACAGGATGGACAGTACATCTTTCCCTCCAAAGCAAAACCAGTGATTGATACTGTATCACTGTGGTATGACGATCAAAACTTGTGTGATGTTCCTTGGAGTGCGGAGGTTAGGAATTGGAATTTGGAATTTGGGGATTGGAATTTGGGATTTGGGATTTCGAATTTGGAATTTGGGAAATCGGTATCGGGAATGAGATGGGTCTGCGGCCACGTGGTTAGTGATAGGCAGCCCCAGATATCAGGTAGGGAAGGGTGGTTTTACCCCGCCGGC
>DATBMP010000265.1:0-9046 GCA_036554845.1 Pyrinomonadaceae bacterium | reverse complement strand
GGACGTCATCCGCGTCCAAACCGATCTGGTGCAAACCTCGGTGACTGTGGTTGATCGCAACGGGAAGTTTGTTAACGGTCTCCAGCGTGAACAGTTTGAATTGAAGGTTGATGGCCAGCTCCAACCGATTAGTTTCTTCGAGCACGTGGTGGCAGGCAGTATTAAAGAAGAGGAGATATCATCGCGACTTCACGGCGCACCCGCCCCCTCGACAGCCGGATCGGTTCAGCGCGGTCGAACCATCGTCTTCTTTATTGACGATCTACATCTGTCTCTCCGAAGTCATGAGCGAACACGCTCGATGCTCTTGAACTTTATCGACAAAGAGATGGCCCCGCGCGACCTGGTCGCGATTGCGACTGCCAGTGGGCAGCTAGATTTCCTACAGCAGTTTACGAACAACAAGGAAGTCTTGCGTACAGCCGTGTCGCGAATTCTGCACCAACCGAATTCAATCGCTGGTTACGGCACGGGTCGCACCGTGATGACAGAGTACCTTGCTTATAGCATCGATAACCGTTCGGATCCGAAGTTGGTCGAGTTCTACGTCGAAGAGTGTATGAGGCAAACAAGTCTGCCCAAGAAGAACCCTGATCTGTTGCGCGCGATTTTCGCGACCTGCACCACGCAAGTGAAGAATAGCGCCCGAGCGGTCTTATCTCAGGCCGGCGACATCACGAGAGCAACCTATTCGGCGCTCGCGTCTCTGATGGAATCATCGGCTCGACGGCCGGGACGCAAGCTCGCCTTTTTCGTATCCGACGGTTTTCTTCTCGACGTGGGGATCAGTTCCACTCTATCGGAAGAGTTGATGAGAATAATTAACAACGCACAACGTGCCGGTGTGGTCGTATACACCATTGACGCGAAAGGACTGATCTCGGGAGTGCAGGATGCGACCAACGATGTTCCTGTCGATCACCAGGGCAGACTGGCGATGATGTCGCAGCGCTCCATCTTCGCTTCCCAGGATGCGCTGCATGCACTCGCTCACGACACTGGGGGACGCGCGTTACGCAATCAGAACGTTTTCGATCGCTTTGTCACTGAGGTTTTGAAGGAAACTTCAAACTACTACGTGTTGGCCTGGAAACCCGAGACGGAAACGCAAAAAGAGAAGAAGCTGCGTAAAGTTGAGGTAGAAGTTATCGGACGACCGGAACTACAAGTGCGATTGCCAAAAGGTTATTTGGAAAGAATCAAGTCAACCACCGAAAGCACAGCAAAGAAAGATGAGTCCAAGGCGAAGACACCGGCAAAAGTGCTCGGCCAAGCACTGTCTGACTACTACACACAAAGCGAAGTCCCGACGACACTCTCGCTGGCCTTCTTGAACACTCCAGTTAATGGAATGGTTTTGACTACTTCAATCCAGATTGGGACCGGGGCGTTGGGGTTTGGCGACGATGGAAAGAAACCCGCTTCGGTCGACTTGGCAGGAGTGGTTCTGGATGACAAACGGAAGATTGTAACCAGCTTTAAGAATCGGCTGAATGCGAATCCGCTCACTGACGCCAAAGGCGATCAGTCGTCGTTAATCTACAATCACCGCGTTCCGCTAGCGCCCGGGATTTATCAGGTTCGTGTTGCCGTGCGCGATAACTTCAATGGTCGCGTCGGCAGCGCCATGGACTGGATCGTCATTCCTGACATTGCAAAGCGTCAGTTGACCTTAAGTAGTTTGTTGCTCGGCGGAAAAGTGATTGAAGCCAAAGGTGAGTCGGGCGATCAGGTGCAGTTCAGTGTGGACCATCGATTTTCCCGAAGCGATAATCTCAACTTCTGGGTCTTTGTCTACAACGCGATTCAGAATGCGAATGCCGACAAGACGCCCAATCTCGCGGCGCAGATTCAGGTGCTGCGCGAAGGACAAGCAGTCTCTACCAACAAATATCCGCTGAAGTTCAAAGACATGTCAGATCCGGCGCGTATCCCGTTCGGTGGTGGCGTTAATCTTAATAATCTTGCGCCGGGATACTATGAGCTGAAGATCACCGTGGAGGATCTGATTGCGAACACTAGCGCATCGCAAAGTATTGGATTCGAAGTGCAGTGAACCTTTGTCCCACAGGCAAACGGTTCGTCAGAGTTATGGAATTTCTTACCAAGCTTGAGCGCAATACAACGCTCAACGTTGAAGGAGATCATCGAGATGAAAAGAGTGCACAACTTTGAAGGTTGGATTTTCGCCCTTCTGTTAATTTTCGTCAGCAGCGGGTTCGTGTTGGCACAACAACCGGCACTGCGATTTCCCCGCCCAAGTCAAAAGGCAAGCGTGATGCAGACCATTGGAGTTACTGATGTGACCATCACCTACAGCCGCCCCGGCGTTAAGGCACGCAAGATTTGGGGAGATGCTTCACCGGAATCAAAGGCAACCGGCACTGCAACCTTGGACGATGCGCGGGCTCGTCCCAAAGACGCGGTGATCGTTCCCTACGGACACGTCTGGCGTTCCGGTGCCAACGAAGCGACCCAGTTTGAGGTCACTGACGACGTGCTTGTTAACGGCCAGTTGTTGAAGGCAGGGAAGTACAGTCTGCACAGCATTCCGGCCCGCGACGAATGGACCATCATCTTTAACAGCGATGCTGGTCAGTGGGGCAGCTTTAGCTACGACGAAAAGAAAGATGTTCTACGAGTTAAGGCAAAACCAGAAGCGGCCGCTGAGAACCAGGAGTGGCTCGCCTATTCAGTCGAGCCTGTCAGCGAAAGCAGCGCGCGAGTAAACCTGCGGTGGGAGAAACTCACTGTTCCGTTTACAGTGGAAGTCAAAGACATGAATTCGCTGGTGCTTACAAAGACTCGAGCCGCAGTCGCGGCGGCCAAACCGGACGATTGGCGGACTCCTCTACAGGCAGCGAGCTACTTCCTGCAAAACAGCAGCAAGGAAGACGATCAGGAAGCAATGGCCTGGTTGGACCAGTCGTTGAAGGTTAAGGAGACTTACAATAACGTGTTTGCAAAGGCGCGTTTGCTGGCTTCACAAGGTAAGACGCAGGAGGCGATCGCCGCCGGCGAAAAGGCTCTCCAACTTGGAAAAGAGGCAAAGGCTGATACCGCCGCCTTGGAAAGACAGTTGGCAGAATGGAAGAGCAAGAAAACCGCTAGTTAGACTTTTGAAACCTTTGGACACGACCGGCTTCAGCCACGTGGTGCCTAAACTTCAACCCAGGCCCTTAAATTCAAAAAACCCGAGACACCACCGACTTCAGTCGCGTGGTGTTTCAATTTTCACCTTCGAGAACGAATGAAACTACCCAGGACCAGGTCAAAGTTGAAGCACCCCGCGACTGAAAGTCGGTGGTGTCTTAGAGGGTTTATCTATCGTGAACCTCGTTGGCGGGCCGCTTCATACATCAGGATTCCGGCCGCCACTGAGACATTCAAACTTTCCACGGCGCCGCTCATGGGAATCATAACCACCTCGTCTGCCGCTTGAATCTCCTCAGCTGACAATCCAGTAGCTTCTGGTCCAAGGATCAGTGCTCGAGGTGACGTCCAATCTATCTCCGTAAATTTCTTTCTCGCTGCAACGGCTGCGCAGACAGTTTTGAGGTTGTGTTGGGCACACCAACCGATCGCCTCCTGGTAGGTTGGGCCAAACCAGATCGGTAAGCGAAACGCTGAACCCATTGCGCCCCGTAGAGACTTTGGCGAGAACGGATCGCTTGTGTGGCTTGTCGCGATGACCCCCGAGGCGCCAGCTGCTTCCGCGCTTCGCAGAATCGCGCCGACATTCACCGGGTTGTTGATTCCATGCATGACAACTAACAACGGCGTCATATCTGGAGTTGTAACCAGCCGGCCCGAATCGGATTCAGGTCTTCGCGCGAGCACGACGACACCTTGAGGGGTCTTGGTGTAGGAGATTGTCGCCAAAAGTTTTTCACTGACCACCGCGAGTTTCTTCGCGACTTTTGCGACGTCTTTCAGGAATGAGGCCGCACGTTCTTTTTCGGCAATTTCGTCCGAATAGATCACAGCGTCAATATCAAGACCCGAACGTAAAGCTTCCTCTGCCAGTCGCAAGCCTTCTACAAAGATCAGTTCACGCGTCTTGCCATCGCGCACTGAACGCGCGAGCTTCAGCAGAGAGTTGTCTCGACTGGTAATGGTTGAAGGCAATGGATCAATCCTATTTGAGGGCAATCTCGGCCCAGATGGGCCAATGGTCTGAAACGCTCAAAGGACGCGCGACACCCCAACGATTCACTTTCAACTCGCGGACAAAGATCCAGTCAGCGTGCAATCGGATACCGGCCCCACGCCAGGTGGGCGTTCCAGTCGGCAGAGGTGTCGAGAATCCTTGTGCTTCAAGCATTAGACGTGTGTCGATACATTTGCGTTTTGACAGAGTGTTGAAGTCACCGAGGAGTATCACGGGAAGATTGGACCGGTCTGCTTCCTTCACAACGACTTCAAGCTGCTCCATGTGACCATCAAGTGCCGTGTGAGGATCGATATGGGAATTGAGTAAGCGGACCTGGCGACCATCAATTGCCAGCGTCGCGCCGAGTGCCAGACGCGGTCGCCACGGACATTCTTTCCACGGCAGGTCGATTCGCGAAACCTCCGACAGAATTTGATTCGTTATTAGCGCGACGCCCGTGTCTCCCTCATCGTACAGTCCGATCTGTTCTTCAAAATCCAACCACCATTGACGTGGCTGAGGCTTTCGTCCTCGCGGAATGTCGGCGCCGGCGTGTATCCATGACATTCCCAGCTCTTCGGCCAACTCGCACGCGACATGATGACCGCCTGCGCGAGCTGTCCTTTTGTCGGCTTCCTGCAGGGCGAGTACATCAGGAGGTGGGCATGCAACTCCGTTCATGAAGAACTTAGCGGCGGTGCAAATGTTTTTTCCGACGGCTGCAGCGCGTTGAAGTGGAAAATTTAGGCCTGCTTTGCGAAACAAGCCGGACGAGATCAGAAACTCGCCAACCGCATAGCGGATATTGTAGGAAGCGACTATTAGTGTGGAACGAGGCGGTGTGCTTGGACGGCGCGTTGCAGGCTCTCCGAATTCGAGCAGGTGCTGCGGTTTATCGCTCGGAGAGTTTGAGGGGGATTCTGGTAGCGCCATTTCGAAAGATATATTTACGCGAAATGAGCATGATTACAAAACGGGTAGTGACGTTCGGCGGGATGTTGAAATGTGCAGGTTCGGCTTCGCCGCCGGATGTCGGAGCATTCAGAGCCAGGCGCCAAATCCGGCGCGAAGCCCGGAAGCCAGGTCCAATAAGACCAACGCAAAGCCCAAAATTTAATAAATCGTTATACTGAATCACCATGATCATTATCGCAGCTGTTTCCGATCTCTTTTTCGCGTCCAAAATCCGCGCTACTGCGGAACACCTGGGCGTCGAAATTCGATTCGCCCGCAACTTGCAGTCATTGATCGATACCGCACGGCAGTACGAAACCAAAATGATCCTGGTTGATCTGCAAGGGACCAATATCGATCCGATCGAGCTGGCGACGGCACTTCACAAAGACGAGCAGTTGAAATCCATCGCGCTGATCGGTTTTTACTCACACGTTGAGACTGAACTTCAGGAGAGAGCAAAAGCGGCAGGATACAGTTTGGTGATGCCGCGGTCAGCATTCTCAAACCAGTTGGGCCAATTGCTGAGTGGAGAATCTTGAAGAGTAAAGCTTTAACCCACCGGCGCCGGTGCGATCACTTCATGAATCGCTCTGACCTCGCTAACCAGCTGTCCATACTGATCAAGAGTCAAAGCCTGAGCACCATCGCTGAGCGCATGATCTGGTTGATCGTGAACTTCCACGATCAATCCATCGGCGCCCACTGCCACCCCGGCACGCGCCAAAGGCGTCACCATGAAGTTCTTTCCGGTTCCATGTGAGGGATCGACAATCACTGGAAGATGCGACAGGCGCCGGACAGCGGGAATTGCCGCAAGGTCGAGGGTGTTGCGCGTGTGTTGAGCAAAGGTCCGAATACCACGTTCGCACAGGACAATCTGATAGTTCCCCTCAGACATGATGTATTCCGCAGCAAGAAGCCATTCATCCAGGGTTGCTGACAGACCTCGTTTCAGAAGAACGGGAAGGGAAGACTTGCCGGCGCGTCTGAGGAGCGAGAAGTTCTGCATATTGCGAGCGCCAATCTGGATCACGTCGCCATAACGTTCGACCAGGTCCACGCCGGCTTCATCAAGCGCCTCAGTAACTATCTTCAGACCATAGGTGTCACGGATCTCCGCAAGAATACGCAACCCTTCTTCACCAAGACCTTGAAACGCGTAGGGCGAGGTGCGTGGTTTGAATGCCCCGCCACGAAAGAATCTGGCGCCACTCCTACGAACAGCCTCTGCAACAGCGAAGGCTTGCGTTCTGCTTTCTACCGCGCATGGGCCAGCGATGATCGCCAACTCGTCTCCACCGATCGCCGCATCGCCAACACGAACGATAGTCTTCTCCGGGCGTAGGTCCAGAGTGATCAACTTGTATGGCTTGCTAACTCGAATCGCTTCGGCGACACCGGGAAGAGTTTCAAAGTGAGATGGGTCAACTGCGCCCTGGTTTCCGGTGATACCGATGGCCGTGCGCGTTGCACCAGGCATGACGTGAGGTTTGAATCCCAGTCCTTCGACAATACGAACGACGTCCTGTACGTCGGACTCGGTCGCGTCGGCTTTCATTACGATGAGCATGTTGTTCTTATACCCTCAGCCTTCAGAAAAAGTACAGCAGCTCGACTCCTGGATAGTGCAAACGTTTTGACACTACATTCTCTCGGGTACATTGATTCCCAGTGTCGACAAAGCTTTCGTGAGTCGTTCTCGCGTGATGTTTGCCGCCGCAATCAGCACAGCTTTACGCGTCTGGTCTTCCTCAGCAATGATCCGGTGACGATGATAGAAGAGATTGAAGGCGCGGGCCAGATTGAAGGTGTACTTAGCCAGATTGGCAGGTTCAGCTGATGAGGCACATTGTGCGATGACCTCGTCTAAACGTTGTGCCAGCATGATTAATGACCAGATTTCGGTCCCAGCTTCCCCCTCGAGCGCTTCCTCCGTATTCGATCCCTTAGCAATCAACTCATTGGCTGCATTGATCTGGTTTTCATCCAGCTTGCGAAAGATCGAGTTTGCGCGCACCGCAGCATATTGGCAGTACGGACCGGTCTCACCTTCAAACGACAAGGCCTCTTTAAAATCGAACGCGATGACTGAGTTGCGCGTGAACTTCAACAGAAAATAGCGGAGGGCGCCAACCGCGATCTCATGTGCTGTTGCTGCTTGCTCGTCAAGAGAGAGGTCTGGATGTCTGGTTGCAACCTCGCTCAGTGCATCTGCTTCCAGACGGTCGATGAGATCGTCGGCCTTGACCCCGAGACCTTTGCGCCCACTCATTTCGATATAAGGTTTCGAGCGGTCCTCCTCCGAAAGTTGAATCCCAAGTTCGGTGCAAGCCGCCGGAGACAGCGCGACCATTTCATACGCGAGGTGAACACTCGCTTCTTCACCAACATCCGGAACCAGGGCGGCGACTCCTCTGCGCACGATCTCTTGTGTGTACGATTGACGCGAATCGATCACGTTATAGACGGTTTCGCCACCGCCAAATGCTGGACGAGGAACTTCAGGGAGTGTTTCAGCATTTGGCTCTAAAGCGGTGATCCAGGTCACGTGCCCGTCGTCATATGACCGGAATGGTTTGTAGTTGAAATCGAGACCCAGCCGACCCAGCTTCCACAGTTGATATGCAATGTCCTTGCCCGTATATGTGACGGTGCCGTTTGAGCGAACGATGATCTTGTCGGCTTCATGCTCGTCGGTGCCGGTATGTGATTCAAAGGGCATTACCCAGCAGTTCTTATTGCGCCCTTCAGTTTCAAGTCTAATAACACCCGCCTGTTTCATCAGTTCGAAAGCGCGTTCCCAGAAATGTAGATGAAGGATCTCCGATTCGCGCGCCAAAAGATCGTAACGAATGCCGAGGCGCTCCATCGTCTCGAGTATGCACTCAACATTTCGCGTTGCTACATAGTCTGCCAATTCAGCAGTCGGATTGTTCCCCTCTTCAAGGGCGTGCAGTATCTCGGTTCGAAGCTTCAGCTTCTCAGTATCGGGTTCGCCAATGGGATCATTATTGCGATAGAAGAGACCTACGTTCGTGTACAGGTCCCAGCAGTAGTAATCAAAGGGACGTTTGTCGGGCAGAGAGCGGTCCAGCTCTTTAATCTGTTCCAGGTTCTTACCTTCGAGGTGGATGAAACCGATGACGACGTCAGCGACCTGCACGCCCGTGTTATCGATATAGTTTTGCACCTCAACTCGATTTCCCGCCGCACTTAGTATTCGAACAAAGGTGTCACCCAGAACCGCATTGCGGACGTGTCCGATGTGCGCAGCCTTATTGGGATTGATGCTGGTGTGTTCCACCATCTGTTTCGGTCTGTCTGAATCGGTGGATGATGAAGTGAATTCGATCGGTGTCGAAACGAATGCCGCAAGCAGGTTGGCGCGATCAAAAAAGACGTTGAGGTAACCAGCGCCAGCCACCTCCACGCGCTGGATCTCTTCGTTGGATTCAAGTTTCTGCTTCAGTTGTTCAGCGATCGAACGAGGCGCGAGCTTTACACCGGTAGCTTGTTTGATCAATTTCGCCAGCTCAAATGAGACAGGGAAGGCGAGGTCGCCGAGTTCGGGCTTGGGTGGATTCTCGGCATTTACATTTTCGAGTTCCACGCCGAACAGTTCCAGTGCTGCGCGTTGAACCTGCTGTTTAAATTTCTCTTGAAGTTCGATTAGGGTCACGCCAGGACAGACCTTTCAATCTGGGGTGCTTAGAAAAGCGCAGAGTATAGCGTAGCGGAAATGGATCAGCGAATGGGGCGATTGTCGATTGACGAGTGTCTATTGACGAGTGGCGATTTCGAGATCGCCTCTCATTCTCGCCGTGCTTCAGCCCGGTGACGAGCACCGTTGGATAAGGAGGACGGCTCTGCCGCACCCTTGCGGTAAGCCTGCGGCTTACCGTTATTCCAACCTAAATATCAGGCTATGCCCAAACT
>DATBMP010000330.1:0-8073 GCA_036554845.1 Pyrinomonadaceae bacterium | reverse complement strand
ACCCACGGCTTTACCACTGTTGGCAGTAACGGTTGCGTTGGTCGTCTCGGCAAGCGTTGGCTTAGTTTCAGGTGTTTACCCGGCGTGGAAAGCTGCCGGTTTGAATCCGATTGAAGCGTTGCGCGCAGAGTGAACCTGGTCAGTTGTCAGTTCGTTTCGGGTCTTGACTCCGCGCTCTCTGCGCCTCAGCGGTCTCAGCGTTAAGTCATGTCTCGACTGGAAGAACCCTCGACAATAGACAAGTAAGCGCCGAGTTCGCAAAGACGCGGAGTACGCAGAGCTGACGACCCAAGACCAAGTACCAAAGACCCAAGATCAAAGATCTAAAACCAAATTCCCAAAATGCAATATCACGGTAGCCTCTACGAAAACATCAAAATGGGACTCGATACCTTGTGGCAGCACAAGCTTCGATCGCTCTTGACCATTCTCGGTGTGGTCATCGGCACAATGACCGTGATTGTCATCGCTGCATTCGTCTCTGGTATCGATGCCCGTGTGTCCAAAGAGATCGAATCGTTTGGCACCAACTCAGTCTACATCTACCGTTTCGACCCCGGCTTCAACTTTAATCCCTCACAAGAAGAGCGGATGCGCAAACCGCTCAGTTACGAAGACACACTTGCGATCGAATCGGAATGTCCTTCGGTAATTTACGCCGCCGCATTCATGTCCCCAGTCGATTTCTTTGGTGGACCATTTACCCAACGCGTCAACGTGCGCTATCGCGAGATAGAGATGACGAATGCTGCGGTGCAGGGTGCTTCGCCCTCTTACTTCAAGATGGGCGTGACCAACATCGCCGAGGGTCGCTATTTCACCGACGAAGAGAACTCCAGACACGCGAGTGTGGTGGTAATCGGGCGCGATGTGGCAAACACACTCTTCCCCTTCATGGATGCCGTAGATCGAGAGGTGACGATCAACGGCCGGGCATATCGGGTGGTTGGAGTCTTAGCTGAACGTGACGTCTTTCTGGTTGGCGCGGAGGATCCCAACAACGAAAACAAGGCTGTGTACATGCCCTATCTAACTTTGCGAAAGCTGTATCCGGATGTTGACGACAACTTTGTGATGGCCCAGGCACGACCGGGCCAAATGCAACAAGCAGTCGAAGAGATTCGTGAACTTTTGCGACGTCGAAGGAAGGTCCCGTTTGGCGAGAAAGACAACTTTGGTATCTCAACCTCCGAACAGATCATCAGCCAGTTTGGAGCGATCACCGGCGGTGTATTCGCATTGATGGTGGCAATCTCGAGCGTCGGTCTTTTGATCGGCGGCATTGGCGTGATGAACATCATGCTGGTATCGGTGACGGAACGAACTCGAGAGATTGGCGTCAGGAAAGCGATCGGCGCGCGCAAACGAGACATCGTGCTTCAGTTTCTTATCGAAGCAACAACTCTCACCGGTTTGGGAGGAGTGCTGGGGATCATAGTCGGATCACTGATCGCACTTGGAATCAAAGCGTTCATGCCCACTTACATTCCGCTGTGGTCGCCTGTAGTTGGATTCGTGGTATCCGTGGGCCTGGGAGTGATCTTTGGATTGTGGCCCGCGTGGAAAGCAGCTCGCTTGAACCCGATCGAAGCGCTGAGGTACGAATAGCCGTGCGCAACTAAGTCGTCAACTATAAAGTGTGAAAGAAGATGACCGTGAGCACCATCTTTACCAACCCAGTCTTGATTGCATAGCGTACGAGTCCAGCCACGTCGTGAATATTCAGTCGCTGCATGAGTAATGCGCGATGGGTCTCGACGGTCTTGGCGCTGATGTTCAACCCTCTGGCAATCTCCTTGGTGCTATAACCCTCAGCAATCATCCGCAGGACGTCAATCTGTCGAGGCGTTAACTCTTCAGTTCGACCTTCGTCTGAGACGGTAGACTTGTAATCAGCCAACGCATCCTTCGAGATCTCCGGTGACAAATAGGTTTCACCGTGCATCACGGCCCGTATTGCCCGCACCAACTCATCGCTCGCGGCCTTTTTTGGCAAATAGCCATGGGCGCCAGCTCTGATTGCACCAACCGCATAAGCCGGATTGTCGTGAATCGTGAGGATGATGACTTTGAGTGACGGAAACTCTTTGCCAAGCTTTTCCAACACTTCCAAACCAGTCGCACCCGGCATGGTGATATCCAGCAGAACGAGATCTGGTTGATGTTGTTTCGCTAACTCGATCGTCTCGAGACCGTCGCCTGCCTCAGCGACTACTTCGATGTCTTCAGTCTGGTCCAGCAATGCTCGAATGCCCGCACGAACAAGGGCATGATCATCAGCAAGCAAAACACGCATAGTATTTATCTCTGTGACTGTCATGATTTTCCCGGGCAGTGTTGTGCTCGAGAAAGTAAGGTCAATGACGGTGTGTGTGGGTTTCGGATTACATTACTTCGAATGAACAGTCAGAGACGGTTTTGTCTTCAAGCATTGACCGCTCCGTTAAGATCTTTGATGGCCCCCTCTGGAGAACAGGGAACTTAACGCAATAGTCCACGTTGGACAATCAGGAAAACCCTTACGCACGTTTGAGAGGATGCGCAGGGCAAATAAATACCTTGGATGGACCAACCGCGTTACTCGCACACTTCATTAGTAAACGTTTTTTTAACCTTCGCGAAACTGGTTGCCTGGCCTTGAAGAGGCAAGCGAGCGTGCACTTCGGTACCGTGTGGTCCAATGCTCTCGATCTCCAGCTCGCCGCCGACTGCTGATGCACGCTCTTCCATCCCTCGTAGGCCCAGCGTCGTAATGGGAGCAGCATTCTTCTTCATCGCATAATCAAACCCGATGCCGTCGTCGGTGACGCTCAAGATCAGTTCGTCACCACTGCGCGTCAACCTGACTTCAACTCGTTGGGCTTCCGCATGACGTACAACATTCGTCAGTGCTTCTTGAATGATGCGAAAGGCTACCGTCTCGATTTCACGTGGCAGTCTGTCTTCACTATCGAGAGAGTCAGCAAACACTTTTGCAACCAGACCACTTCGTTGCGCGTAACGGTGAACGTACCATTTAAGCGCAGCATTCAACCCGAGATCATCGAGTATTGATGGCCTGAGATCGAAAGATAAGTCTCGGACCAGCCGGAGGGCTTCGTCGATAACCGACATGTTGTCTTCAGAGATGCGTTGACAGGTTTCTGAAGAACACACTCCTTTTACTGCCTGAAGGTTGAGTCGGACAGCAGTCAGGACCTGACCGATCACATCATGCAGCTCACGCGCGATTCTTTGTCGTTCTGCTTCCTGAGCCTCAATCAGCCGGCGCGAGAATTCTTTCAGCGCTTCCTGAGCACGGTTGCGATCAGTCACCTCCTGACCAATCCCAATAAGTGATCCATCAGAGAGGTGCGCGACGGCCCAGCTCATATCAATCACACTACCGTCCTTCACACGCGTCTTAAAGTCCTTCCACTGCGTTTTCGGATTCTGTCTGAACTTGCGAAGGCGCGCCTGCTCTTCTGGATTCGGATACGCCTGAGCAAAGACATCCATGTTCGGATCGATCACTTCCTCGAGAGTCCATCCCAACGTCCGCTCCCACGATGGATTGACGAGCCTGATCTTCCCGTCTTTATCGGTCAGGCTCAGTGTTACCGGAACGTGATCGAAGATGTTCTGCAAAATCTCTTTCTGTTTCCGCAGACTATCTTCTGCCAGTTTGCGTTCTGTTATGTCGTCTTGAGTACCTTCGTAGTACAACAACACGCCATCTTCATCACGCACGGCACGCACATTTGCAGAGAGCCATATGCGACTACCGTCGCGGCGGAAGCCCTCGTACTCAAAACCGCGCACATCGCCATGCGCATTTATCAAGTTGTAAAACTCCTGTCGATCCTTGTCGTCTACGTGGTTTTGCAATCGAGTTTCCTCGATCAGCTGTTGCGGCGAATCAAAGCCAAGCATGCGTGCCATCGCGGGATTGGCCATCACATATTTGCCTTCGGTTGTAACCTGAAAGATGCCTTGAGTAGAGCTCTCAAAGATTTCGCGGTATTTACGTTCAGCTTCCCGGATCGCCTCTTCCGCACGACGCCGTTCGGTGATGTCTTCCGTATGGACTAGGACGAGGTCGGGTGGAACAAATATGAAACTCACGTCTAGTCGTTTTAGCTCGCCGGTGGTGATTAGCTGATAATCAAGCTCGCGTCGGAGCGTGCTCTGCTGTTCGTAACACTGTTGAAGCAGCTCAAAGACTGTGGGGGCATCTTTGTAGACTTCCGAAGCGTGTCTGCCGATCAGGTCAAACACCTTCTTCTTAGTCATGACCACTGCGGCGTCATTGAAGTCAACCATGATGAAGTCGTCACCAACACGCTGCCACGAAAAGATCGGAACCGGCGTTCCTTTAAACTGAAGTCGGAATCGCTCTTCGCTGGTTCGGTAGGCCTTCTCTACGGACTTTCGATCTGTGATGTCACGAACTACCGCCAGAGTGCCGATGCCTTCTCCTTTTGAGTCTCTCAAAATTGAAACGGACGATTCAGTAAAGAAGTCGTCGCCACTTTTTCGGGCGTGAATATTCTCGCCGCGCCAGAATCCGGTGCTGGTCAGAATGTGATTGGCCCAGCGCTCGTGATCGTTATGGATCCATCGTTGTCGAATCACCGTTCCTAACGGCTTTCCCATCACCTCGTTCTCGGTATAGCCATAGAGGCGACGCGCACCGTCGTTCCAAAAGGTGATCAGCCCATGGTTGTCGGCAGCGATCACCGCGTCATTAACCTGGGCCAGGGCACGCGCCTGAAACTCAACCTGCTCTTCCTTATCTTTGCGTTCGGTGATGTCGAGACAGGTGCCAACATAGCCAAGAAACTCACCCCCCGCGCCAAAATTCGGAATAGTGGTGTTGAGGAACCAGCGATACTCACCATTCGCCCCTTTCATTCGAAACTCAGACTTGAATTCACGTCTGGCTTTAAGTGCGTTCTGAAAGCCTGCTGAAACGCGTTCTTGATCATCGGGATGTAGTGGAGACAGCGGCTGAGCTTGTAGTTGCTCAGCGGTCATGCCGTGGAAGTCGAACAAGTGTTTATTGATAAAGGTTGGGGTTCCGTTGGCATCCATCTCGAAGATCAACGCTGCCACTGAATGACTGAGCTCGCGAAACAGCTGTTGCTTTTCGGCTTCGCCGGAAGCAATGGTTGCAAGCCTTTTTTTGGTGTTTGTTTTTGCCATGGTCTTAAACGATGAGGAAATTATTCCCGATAACAGTTTCAGGAATCGCAAGCTCGCCGAGTGGGAAATGAGGAGAAACATCCCTCCCGCAGCCATCGTGCCTACAACTTTCTAAAAACCAAGCCAGCTGGGATGTCCTAATTATTAAATAGGAAAATTTGATTGCCAAGCAGTTGAGCCTTCGCCCCTCTTTGGCACGACGGATGCCAACAAGGGGTTAGGAGGACGTTGCGCCAGCAATGTCTCTTCATTCTGTGGCTTTACGCCTCACCATTCTTCCCAATGGAGGCTAATCTGCCCTGACACACTCACTGCTTGCACAGCTCCTACTACGACTCAACTAAGGAACAACAGACTAACGTTATGACCGGGCGACACATCGGAATTCGACTAGGGTTCGTGTTCGGCATTCTGCTGATCGTCCTCATTGGAGTTGGGACATTGGGATTGATTCGTATGGGTCGCATCCATACCGAGCTGGAAACCAAAGTGTACCAACGCTGGGCGACCATCAAACTTTCTCGCGAAGCCCTCGAGCACTCCATGCGCAACCACCGCATTGTTATTCAGATCTTTCTGCTCACTGATAAGGAAGAGATCAATCGCCGGCTCGCTCAACGTGCCGCCAATAGCGAGAAGATAAGCTCGTTGATCGCGCAAATCGAACCCAACCTTCGCACGCAACAAGAGAAAGCGCTACTGGAGGAGATCAAGCTCACAAGAAAGGTCTACATCGAAAGTTACAAAGAGGCTCTTAATCTTCTTGTTGAGCAACACGAGTTTGAACGTGCGCGTGAAATTCTCAGCAATAAGACTGTCCCTCTTCTTACCCGTTATCACGACGCGTGGAACAACCTATTTGAGTTCGAAGGGCAAGCGGTTGATCGTGCGGTGCATGAAGCAGCAGCTAGTCATGCTTTGGCTCGAAAGGTCGCAATCTTTCTGACCGTGATTGCCGTGTTGCTGACTGCGGCATTGGCCATCTCCGTCACCCGCACCATGATTCGAGACATTTCGGGGCGTGAAAAAGCTGAGGGGAAGCTACGCGATGCCTACGAACGGTTGCGTTCAAGCGAAAGACGCTACCGCCAGCTGGCAGATGCAATGCCCGAGATTGTTTGGACTGCGGAACCAGACGGATCGGTGAAGTACTTCAATCAAAAATGGTTCGATTACACAGGGCTTACAGACTCGCACACAGGCGCCTTCAACTGGGGAGCTGTGGTCCATCCGGAAGATCTCAAAGCCGGATTGAGTTGCTGGACCGAATCATTGCGAAGCGGGAAGAAGTATGAGTTTGAGTATCGGCTAAGGTCCTGCGACAACGAGTATCGTTGGCACCTGGTGCGTGGTGTTCCAGGACGCGACGCCGCTGGAAAGATCGTGCGCTGGTATGGCACCTGCACAGACATCGACGATCAGAAACAGTCTGAAGGTGCGTTAAGAAATGCACGCGAAGCACTTGAGGAACGCGTTGCACACCGCACGGCTGAACTGCTGCAAGCCAACGACGGATTGCGGATTGAGATAGGCGAACGAAAGACTATTGAGGCCGAACGAAGCGTTCTGTTTGAAATTATTCAAGGGGTTAACACTACTCAAAACCTTGACGAGCTGCTTGCACTCGCGCATCACGCCATCCGCAAGATCCTCTACGCTGAGAACTGTTTTATCGCCCTTTTCGACAAACGAACTGGACTGTTCGAGATGGAGTTCTTCGTCGATGAACACGACAGTCGACCTGCGCCACAGAAATTGACACGAAGTCGCACGGCTTACGTTTTTCGCAACGGGCGACCGACAATCATCACCCGCCAAGACTTCGAACAACTGGTCCATGACGGCGAAATTGAGGATGTTGGTACGCCTCCGGCTTCCTGGCTCGGAGTACCGTTGGACACCCCTACAGAGCGTCTCGGCGTCCTGGTAGTGCAGCACTACGAATTGGAGGACGCCTACTCCCAACGCGACCTTGAATTCCTGACCTCCGTTGGCGGCCAGATCGCGTTTGCGATTGCACGCAAACGTGGAGAAGAGGCATTGCGTTTGAGCGAAGAACGTCATCGCGAACTTTTTGAGAATGCCAAGGATGCGATGTATGTCCACGATCTCGATGGTCGCTACACGTCTGTTAATCGAGCGGCAGAAGAGATGGTCGCCTGCAAGCGTGAGGAGATTCTCGGGAAAACAATTGCGGACTTCATCTCACCTGAGACACTGAAGAAAATCCAGAAGAACCTGAGCGCGAGAGTCAATCTTCCGGAACAAACCGGCTACGAAATGGAGCTGCTGGCCCGGGATGGACGCCGATTAGACATCGAAGTGAGCAGTCGTTTGATCTACGAGAATGGAGTTGCAGTCGCGGTCCAGGGATCTGCCCGCGACATCACCGAACGCAAACGAATTGAAGAGTCACTGCGGCAGAGTGATCGGCTTATGGCCCAGTTGCTCGATGCTATGCCCGTCGGTGTTTTCGTGATTGATGCCAATGGTAGACCTTACTTTTCAAACCAGGTGGCAGAACAGATCCACGGCAAGGGTGTGGTTAATGACATTACCTTTGAACAGTTGGCTGAAACGTATTCCTCGTACCTCACAAACTCTGATCAAATCTGCCCTACTGAAGAACTGCCTATCGTCCAGGCCTTGCGCGGCAAGACTGTAATCGCGAGCAGTCTCGAAATTCGTCGCTCGGACCGGGTGGTCCCAATTGAAGTGTGGGCAACACCGATCTACGACGCTCATGGATCGATTGCCTACGCGCTGGCCGCCTTCGCAGACGTTACTCAACGTCGTCTGATTGAGATGGAACTCGCCGAAGCTCGTGACGCGGCGGTGGAATCGGCCAGACTAAAGTCAGAGTTTCTGGCCAACATGAGCCACGAGATT
>DATBMP010000248.1:0-5226 GCA_036554845.1 Pyrinomonadaceae bacterium | reverse complement strand
CGGCAAAGCCGCCAACCGCAAGGGATGCGGCAAGCCGCCAACCGCAAGGGATGCGGCAAAGCCGCCAACCGCAGGGATACGGCAAAGCCGCCACACCACTAAGACTACCTCTTAACCGTCCGCCCACAATGTGGCCTGCCACATAACACCACCGCGGGATCTGCTTACACTCGCTGTTGTTCCCACTCTACTTGACTCAACTCAAGTCCGTCATAGTCCGTGCTGGTCTTCTAAGTACCTCTAAGACGGATCTGATCATGAACACAAGTTGGTTGCGACTCTTCTTATTAATAATTGGCATCACGGGCTGTGCATTAATGGCGCTTGCCTGGTCGCTGCATCGGCCCCGAAAATGGGAGCCGCATCAAGTCCCGATCGCGTTTTGGTACTGGCGAAACGAGTCTGCAAAACAAACGGACATTGATAGTGCGTTGAAACACACCGGCGCCCGAACACTCTTTCTACGCGCAGGCCAGATTGATTACAAAGATGGAAAGCTAAAGCGCATCAGGCGAGTGACTGGAGTTCTACCTCGCGGAACTGACGTGCATCTGGTCTACAACGGCACACCTGCTTTGCTTGATAAATTGGAGAGCGTAAAAGAGGCCGAACTTGCGTCAGCTATCAGTGCTGCTTACCTCGACGATCTGAAACGAGCGACGAAGGACCAATCACACATCGCCGGTGTTCAACTCGATCTCGACATGCCGACCAGGCTGTTGAAAAGATACCGAGATGTGCTCCACTCATTGCGCCAGCAGTTACCTCCCAGCACCACGATTTCGATTACCGGTCTTCCCACCTGGATGAACTCTCCAGATCTTGCGGCCGTCCTTTTAGAAACTGACTTCTGGATCCCTCAGTGTTACGGAGCCGAGATACCGGACGAGTTTGATGAATTGATTCCAATCTCGTCAGTTGAAGGTGTAACCGATGCTGTTACTCGCGCGCGCGCACTCGGTGAGCCGTTCTATGCAGGTCTTTCGGCGTACAGCTATGTGTTGCTGTATGGGGGAGACGGACGGTTGTTGACGGTTCGGGGTGATATGAATCCCGCGACCATCGCCAACGATCCCCATCTCAAGTTCATCGAGCGGAAACCGTTTGAGCCTGCGCGGAACAGCGGTGCAAAGGTTACGAGCGAGTGGCGTTACGTCTATCAGGCTCGTGCCGCGGGCGTGGTTGACGACATGATTCTTCGCGCCGGTGATCTTATCGTTGTTGATGCCCCCTCGACTGAGTCTTTGCGGGCAACAGCTCGAGCAGTTAGAGAGTCGGCGGGTGAACATTTGCTCGGCATCTGCATTTTCCGTCTTCCGAGTCTTGAGGATCCGGCGACACTCGCCTCAAGCAGCATTGAGGCTGCACTCAAAGATGTCGATGGATCGTCTGACATCGGAATCAAAGCCACTCTCGCTTCAGAAGACACGCTACTCGTCTCTCTGGAAAACGCTGGGCCGGCAACTCCCTTACTTAACGAGTCGATAACCATCGATCTGACCGTGCCGCCGGGCCAATTTCGAATTGCCGGGTTACGTGGCTTTAGTTGGGTTGATCTGCTTTGCAACTCGGGTGATGGAACGCTACAGCACTGCAGTGAGAGACTTGCCAACACCATCCGTCTGCGTGCTTCAGCATTGCCGGTAGCTGAGGTCGCGGAAATAAGTCTTAGCGCAAAGGCCGAATCACCCAAACAGTTGCCAGTAGATCTCACAGTGCATCTGGACGACGGTCGCACGATCCGCAAACAACAACTTCTGCAAGTCACATTTGGAGATTGAAGGCAGGTCGCAACGTGTCGCATCGCCAGAAGTCGCAAAGTGTGACGCATCGTCTGTGAGTTGCTTAACGCGGTCGACGTATCACCTAACGACAGAAACCCTGTCGCGCTCGTTCCTGCTACTGCCTCTACGTCGCTTGACGTTACACTCCTGCTCTCTGCACTATTGCCTCTACTAGATTCTTGTCTTCTAACTCTCCTTGGAAAGGTGCCTTCATGAAAATCAGGTTGACAACAGGTTTGGTACTTCTCTGTGCTGCCCTAGTACTTGCGCCAGGAATTGACCAAACGCTGGCAAAACATAGCGCCCCTCAGCAGCCAGCAGCACCAACCAGCGATCCACCGCGTGATGAAAAGCTCTGGAAGAAGGCGCTTGAACTGCAACGCAAGTCGATTGTCGTCGACACGCACAACGATGTTCTTTCTTTTATGACTGACAACGATTACGACCTCGGCGTTTCGTCCGTGGGGAAATATCACACCGATATCGCTCGCATGAAACAAGGTGGGCTTACGGCAGAGTTTTTCTCGGTTTACATCGACCGCAAATATGCCACTGAAGGTGGTTCTGCACGCCGCGCGCTCGACATGATCGATTACGTCTATCGTGCGGCGGAAAAATATCCGAACGACCTGATGATGGCCTATTCAACCGATGACATTCGACGCGCGAAGAAGCAGAAGAAGATCGCCGCGCTGATGGGCATCGAAGGCGGACATGCAATCGAAGATTCGTTGATGGCCCTGCGAGATTTCTATCGTCTGGGTGTGCGTTACATGACTTTGACACACAACAATACCAACAACTGGGCCGACTCTTGTTGCGATACGGCGAAGCACAACGGTTTGTCGGATTTTGGCAAAGAGGTCGTGCGCGAGATGAACCGTATTGGCATGCTCATCGACGTTTCTCATGTTTCAGATAAGACGATGAGTGATGTGTTTGATATTTCCGCGGCGCCGATTATCGCTTCGCACTCGTCCGCACGTGCGCTTGGCGATCGACCTCGCAACATCCCTGACGATCTGTTGAAGCGCTTTACCAAGAATGGCGGCGTGGTGATGGTCAATTTTTATCCAGGTTTCATCGATCAGAAGGTGGTGATTGCATCACGCGAACGCGATGCTCGATTGAAACCGCAGATGGACGAACTGCGCGCGCGGTACAAGGACGACCCCAAGAAGTTCGAAGAGGAACAAAGCAAACTGCTCGCGGCGAACCCGCTTCCTGCAACGCCGTTGTCGGCATTGATTGATCACTTTGACCACATCGCAAAGGTTGCAGGTGTGGACCATGTGGGCATTGGATCCGATTTCGATGGTGTTCCCAGTTTGCCGGTGGGGATGGAGGACATCTCTAAACTTCCGGTCATCACGTATGAATTGTTGAAGCGTGGTTACAGTGAACAAGATGTGCGGAAGATTTTAGGTGAGAACTTCATGCGTGCGTTTGCCCAAGCTGAACGCGTTGCCGCCGCATCAAGAGCAAATGTCAGTCGCGATGGAAGTGTGAAGAGGATTCGCTGAAGGAGAATTGGAAATTGGAAATTGGAATTTGGGATTTGGAAATTGGAATTTGGAAATTAGAAATTGGGATTTGGAAATTGGAATTTCGGATTGCGGATAGCGGATTGCGGATTGGGTACCCGCATCTGTCGAAGTCAGTCTGTCGAAAGACTCTAAAACAATTCTGACGCCGAACTTACTAGGAAATTCCAAATCCGAAAATCCAAATCCGAAATTCCAAATTCGAAATTCCAAATTCGAATTCCAACTCCGCAATCCGCAATTCTCTCACTTAACGGTTCTGATCCCGTTGTTTGCTGCCGGGTTGTTCGCGCTCGCGATCCTCACCCTGGTCACTGCGTTGGGAACCGCGTACGCCTCCCTGCTGACCACTTGAGAAATCGTCTTCCATGTTGCGTCCCGGAGTACGTTGACCCTGGCCCTTCTCATGTTGCTGACCGTGTTCTGTTTGTCTTTGTGGGTTGCCACGATTTTCCGCATCCATCTTCTTATCTCTGTTCAGATTGTCTCTGTTGTCTGGCATTGATTCTCCTCCCTTGTTCGTATCAAAGAGTTGGACGCTCGTTCCGAGCGCGCTTGATAACTACTGCTTTCAATCGTTGTGCCAGCAATTCTCGTTGTAAATCCATGGAAAAGTCTGACGTTGGCGTCAAGAACAGGACACTAACGACAAAAAACGTACAGCGTTATCACTCAGTGCACGACGCCCGCTTCTCAAAAAGCAGCGTGATATAATTTGCCCACTTTCATGTCTCAAACCGGTATTTACCTCCACATTCCGTTCTGTAGGTCGCGTTGTTCATACTGCGACTTTGCCACCGGGCTCTATCAGAGTGAGCTTACGCAGCGCTACGTCAACGCGCTTGTTAAAGAGATCGAGTGGGGGGCGAGTGAGGCTACTTCGGTTGACACAATCTATTTTGGTGGAGGAACTCCGTCACTTCTTTTACCGGACCAGCTGGACCAACTCCTTCCGACTCTGAAGAAGAGTTTCAGTGTCACCCCAACTGCCGAAATCACTCTCGAGCTCAATCCTGGTAGTGCTGGAGCGCCGGGAGATGCTGAGACTGAAAGGACGCGCGAACAACTCCTATCGACTTTAGTGAGGTTCCGTGAGCTTGGCATAAATCGTGTTAGCTTCGGCGCCCAAACCTTTGACGATCGCGAACTGGCCCGCCTGGGCCGATCACATGACGTCCAGGCCATCAGAGATACTTTTCAACATCTTCGTGAAGCGGGATTCCAGAACATCAGTTTTGATCTGATTGCCGGACTTCCCGGCCAGACACTGGATGGGTGGACCAGGAACGTGACTCAGGCTTTGGAGTTCAGGCCAGAGCACATTTCGTTCTATCTATTGGAAGTTCATGCTGGGACGCCACTTGCTGATCACATCAAACAAGGAAAGCAGCCCATTCCGGATCCAGATCTGGCGGCTGAGATGTATGAAGTAATGCTCGATCGCGCTACTGCCGCCGGCTATGAACACTACGAGATCTCGAATCTTTGTTTGCCGGGATACGAATCGCGTCACAACTCGAAGTACTGGATGGGCCAACCCTACTTTGGTTTTGGTTGTTCGGCACATTCGTATGATGGCAGCCGGAGGCGTTGGTCCAACGAGCGCGACATCAAACGATATTTGGAATTGGTCGAGTCAGCGGCGTCGCCCGTTGTTGATCGGCATGAATTGAGTGCGGCCGATAGTCGTTCAGAGGCAATGTTTCTCGGCTTGCGTATGATGAAAGGAATCAACGTCAAGGAGTATGAGGAGTTGTTTGGTGTGGATGTGAGGTGCGAGTATCGAGAACAGTTTGACATCTTCTTTGAGGCGGGGTTGTTGGAGCTCGATGGGGACCAACTACGCCTGACTCGACCTGGTGCATTGCTCTCGAATGAGGTGTTCGCAGCGTTTGTTT
>DATBMP010000207.1:0-4266 GCA_036554845.1 Pyrinomonadaceae bacterium | reverse complement strand
TATTTGCTCAGTCTTCTTGTGGAGACTTTGGACCAGATAAACAAATAGTCGGCTCAGCCGCATTTGATCGAGGCTATGCCTTGAAGATGGCACTTTCGACAAGCCTGATATCGCAAACCACACCAGAAGGTAAAGCCGCGGCACTCAACTAGACATAAGCTGGATGCCACATTCTGGCTCGCACTGTCTGCTCAAGCTCATTCAGATTGATCTCAGCCAAGCCGGCCTGCTGCGCCTCTCGTGCAACTGCCAACGCAACCGCAAACGAAATTTCACGAACCCGCTCCAGCCGAGGATAGAGCGACTCTCCGTCGTCATTCATGACCGGCGCAAATTCGCTTAACACGCGCGCCGCTGCGACAAACATCGAATCTGTGACTCGCCGAGCACCGGAAGAAATCACTCCCAGACCGACACCAGGAAAAATGAACGAGTTATTACATTGCCCAATTCTTATAGCTTGCCCGTTGTACCCGACGTTCAGGTACGGACTACCTGTGGCAATCAACGCTCGTCCTTCGGTCCATCTTAGTAAGTCAGAAGGATCGGCTTCACTCTTCGAAGTCGGATTCGAGAGCGGGAAGATGATCGGCCGGTCGACATACTTCGCCATTTCGCGAACAACCTCTCTTGTGAAGGCGCCTGGTTGAGCTGAGGTGCCAATCAGGATTGTCGGATGAACATTTCTGATCACGTCGATAAATGTGATTTTTGAGAGATCGGGAATGTCCCAACCAACGAGTCGTTCTTCAAGCTGAGCAAACTTCATCTTAAACTGGTCCAGATTCGTTCGCCCGTTGTGTACCAGCCCCTGACTATCGACCAACCAGATCTTCGAACGGGCCTCTTCAACCGTTGCTCCTTCAACCACCATTGCCGCAACCATTTGATCAGAGATGCCGACAGCCGATGAACCAGCGCCGAGAATCACGATTCGTTGATCGACAAGCTTGCTCTGTGTCACTTTCGTGGCAGCAAGTAAGCCAGCCACCGTCACTGCACCAGTACCTTGAATGTCGTCATTGAACGTGCAAAGTTGATCACGATAGCGTTCGAGCAACCTGGCCGCATTGTTCTTAGAGAAATCCTCCCATTGCAGCAGGACACGCGGAAACTTCGTCTTGATTGCCGAGACAAAGGCTTCAATGAAGTCGTCGTACTCCTTGCCGCGGATCCGTTCATGACGCCAACCGAGATAGAGTGGATCTTCGAGCAACGTGCGGTTGTCAGTTCCTACATCCAGCAGAATCGGCAATGTTTTGGCAGGGTGAATCCCCGCGCAGAGCGTGTAAAGCGAAAGCTTGCCGACAGGAATTCCCATACCTCCAACACCAAGATCTCCCAGACCCAAAATGCGTTCGCCATCTGTAACGACGATCACTTCGACGTCCGCGGTGGGCGCGTTATCGAGTAGTGAGAGGATCTCGTTGCGGTAGGGGTATGAAACGTAAAGTCCGCGTGGCCGGCGAAACACGTGACTGTACTGCTTGCACCCGTCACCGACGGTCGGCGTGTAGATGATTGGCATCATCTCTGTAACGTGTTCCTGTAAAAGACGGTAGAAAAGCGTTTCGTTTCGGTCTTGTAGAGCGGTAAGAAAAATATACCTTTCGATATCATTGTCTTTGCGGCGATAGTTTTCGTACGCCCGTTGAAGCTGCTGTTCAATCGTCGAAACATGAATCGGAAGCAGTCCAAGCAACCCAAGGCGGCGACGTTCATCTTCTGGAAAAGCGCTGCTCTTGTTCAGCAATGGATCGTCTAACAATCGTTGACCCTTAACCTGTTGTTCAAATTGTTGAGTTAGAACCTGCAATGTAGTTTCACTCCTTATTCTTTGCGCACTCTGGCTTTTGAGCCGAGCACTTCAGTTTCTGCTTCGGCAACGGATGTGCCGAGCAAGTTGCTTTCAAAGTCGCCATTAGATCCGTCATCAGGTGCGAAGTTTTCCTGTTCGGCGGTGGAAAAACCGCAGTAAGGCATGTTCACACTGCGGTTTCTGTCCCCCAAATCAGAGATCACGCCCCTTTGCGCCTTAAGGAATAGTGCTTGCACCTTGACGCCCATGACGCCGGGTTTTGACCGGGCGCTACTCCTATTTTGCGAGGCTTAAAATCATGGATGGCTTACTACTTCAAAGTGTGGAAGGCTTGGGTGACCCACCCGTAGCTTTAACGGGTTGTGAGATTTGGGAATGGCTGCAAAGCGAAAAGGAAGATGTAACCGGTGAGATTCTTGCGGAGGGCCCAATTTTTTCGGACAGTATGAATGGACCACAACTCGAACCTTCGGAAGAGAGCACGCGCGAAGTCGAATGGCACCATCGGGAGCAATTGGAAGCGCGTCTTCGCGAGCTCAACGATGCGCAAGATCGTTTGCTGGCAGGGCGATTTGGCCGCTGCGTCGATTGCGGTAAGGCGATCGATCCCCGACGCTTGGCCGCCGAGCCAGCCACGTCACTATGCATTACCTGTCAAAAAAACTCTGAAGCCGAGCTTATGTTACACCGGCTGTAACGAAGTGTCTGCGCGCTAACATGACCTGGCCCGGCAGGTCTGTCTATGCCTAAGAGGTAATGAGAGTGAACGAATTTACCGCTACCATCTCAACGCGTCCCATCCCGTTTCTGCCACGCGCAACTTCACCACGCTTCAATGAGTTGAAACACATGATCGGGAATACGCCTCTGCTGGCTGTTCGATTTGCATTTCGCGGCCGTGTCCGGGTGATCTACGCCAAGGCAGAGCACCTGAACATGACCGGCAGTATTAAGGACCGGATGGCGTTCCACATTCTCAAACGCGCGTATCAGGAAGGTCAGATACAACCGGGCCACACTATTGCAGAAGCTACCAGCGGCAACACAGGGATCTCGTTTGCTGCTATCGGAAGAGCGTTGGGCCATCCAGTGGCGATCTACATGCCTGATTGGATGAGTGAGGAACGGGTGGTCCTGATCAAGAGTTTGGGAGCAAGGATAGTGCGTGTTCGCCGCGACCAGGGTGGTTTCCTTGGCAGCATTCGCATGACTGAAGAATTGGCGTCGCATGACCCGAGGGTTTTCCTGCCCGCTCAATTTGGGAACGAAGCAAACGCACAGGCCCATGAAAAGACAACGGGTCCAGAGATCTGGTGGCAGCTATATTCGCGCTCGATCACACCGAATGCTTTTGTGGCTGGGGTTGGAACCGGCGGCACGATCATGGGCGTCGGTAGATTTCTGCGCGAACGCAATCCGGAGATCAGACTGCATCCGGTGCAGCCGGCAGAGTCACCGACGCTCTCGACGGGCCATAAAGTTGGTCAACACCGGATCCAGGGAATATCGGACGAGTTCATTCCGCCGATTCTCAAACTTGACGAACTCAATGAGCCCATTAGCGTTCATGGTGGGGACGCGATTCTGATGGCCCAGAAGCTTGCCGCGGGTTTGGGTTTAGCGGTTGGAATCTCATCAGGCGCGAACTTTCTCGGTGCGCTGATGACGCAAGAGGAGTTGGGCCACGATTCGGTGGTGGCCACAGTTTTTCCGGATGACAACAAGAAGTACCTGAGTACGGATCTGCTGCGTGATGAGCGAGTGAAGACGGATTTTCTTGCGCCTGAAGTTGAGTTGCTTGGATACGAAGCTTTCAAGAGAGTTTGTTTCACCTGTTTTGATGCGGATGATTAGCCTTTGTTGTCAACATGAGGACAACTGGAAAGGTCATGTCATCTAAACGGAACCATTAGCAGCGATCGTGTGAAGTTGACAGACATTTCTGCGCCTCTATAATGCAGACAATCAAGCGAGCGCTGAACGTGCTCGCTTCTGCGGTTGACGGGGTGAGGACGTTGACCGCGAATTCACGATCTAACGATTGTGAGTGACGGAGGCGATGGAACTCTCTCGAGTTCCGTCGCTTTTGTTTTGTGTAGTGGGAATTGTAAAGGCGCGTTGGTAAGTGAATCTGTCTGTGGCGGCTTAAATCATCCCAAATTCCAGCTGATTGCGATTTGCGATTGCAGATTGCTAATTGATGATTGACGATTGATGGTTCGGCTCTGCCGCAACCTTGCGGTAAGCCTGCGGCTTACCGAACCTTCATATATTTTGATCGAGGCTATGCCTCAAATATGGAACATTTTAGGCATAGCCTGATATTTAGGTTGGAATAACGGTAAGCCGCAGGCTTACCGCAGGGGTGCGGCCGAGCCGGAACTCCAAAAAGGACTTTTTGTGCAAAGCGTATTGACTCGATGACCACGTGGGTGCCGCAATCCGCA
>DATBMP010000187.1:0-15176 GCA_036554845.1 Pyrinomonadaceae bacterium | reverse complement strand
TATGCGCCTAAATCAACCATTCTTTACCTCTTCTGTCTTCCCAAAAGCGAAAAAACTCTGTTTGGATGATTTCATGACAGAAGCCAGAACCTAAGTCATTTTCATGTCAAACCACGCGTCTAACTCGTGAAGTTAGATGTTGTGAGCATATTCGCCGTTGCGTTTCAATGCAACAAGATTTCAAGTGGGCGATCTTCTTGCAAATCTCCTGCCAGCTATCGATATAGCCAGCAACAAAAATGCTATGAATGTGGAGGGGAGACCGCTGTCGATTATTGCGAAACTAATAGTCGTAATCGTCGCCCCCGGGCATCGGTGGCGCTGATTTCTTAGGCTCAGGAGCGTCCGTAAGTGCGACATCAGTTGTTAACAGCAGTCCTGCAATTGATGAGGCATTCTGAAGTGCGGTTCGAACTACCTTGGTAGGATCGATGATGCCCGCAGCAAAAAGATCCTCAAACTGGCCCGTCGCTGCGTTGAACCCCTTGTTTCCCCTTAGCTCCATAATCTTTTGCACGATTACTGGTCCATCAACCCCGGCATTCTCGGAAATTCGACGTGCGGGTTCAGCCAACGCCTCGCGAAGAATCCCAATACCGGTTTGCGCATCAGGATCAGAATCGGTCAGATCGTTAAGAACGTTCGAAGCCCGTATCAATGCAATACCACCCCCTACAACGATTCCCTCCTGGGCCGCAGCTTTTGTAGCATTCAACGCATCTTCAACACGCGCCTTGATCTCTTTCAATGCAGTTTCAGTTGGTGCACCAACTTTCACCACGGCGACACCCCCAGCAAGCTTTGCCAATCGTTCCTGAAGCTTCTCTCGATCATAGTCCGACGTGGTCTCTTCAATCTGCCGGCGAATGGTGGCAACCCGACCCTGAATAGCTTTGCGATCCCCACCGCCTTCCACGACCGTTGTCGCTTCTTTGTCGACGAGGACGCGCTTCGCGGTACCGAAATCTGTAAGTTGAACGTTCTCGAGTTTGATACCGAGTTCCTCGGTGATTACTTTACCGCCGGTAAGAATCGCCAGGTCTTCAAGGATCGCCTTGCGACGATCACCAAAAGCCGGGGCCTTAACCGCAACAACTTTGATCGTTCCGCGAAGCTTGTTGACAACCAGAGTTGCCAATGCATCGCCATCGATATCTTCCGCAATAATAAGAAGTGAACGTCCGCTACCCGCCGCCTGTTCCAACACGGGAATCAGTTCGCGCATGGCGGAGATCTTTTTTTCATTCAAGAGGATCAGCGGTTCATCGAGGACAGCTTCCATTCGTTCCGCGTTAGTCACAAAGTAAGGCGACAGATAACCGCGGTCAAACTGCATTCCTTCGACGATGTCGAGTTGAGTTTCAAGGGTTTTGGATTCTTCAACAGTGACGACACCGTCCTTGCCAACCTGTTCCATCGCTTCAGCAATCAGTTGACCGATTGAACGGTCGTTATTTGCCGACACACTCGCAACATTCAGAAGATCGTCCTGGCTCTTAACCTTCTTAGACATGCGTTGCAGTTCAGCAACGACCGCTTCGGTACCCATTTGGATCCCGCGCTGAATTGAGGTGGGATTCGCGCCAGCGGTTACGTTCTTGATTCCTTGTTTGTAAATCTCCTGGGCCAAAACAGTTGCAGTCGTAGTTCCATCGCCGGCGGTGTCGTTGGTTTTTACTGCAACCTCACGCACCATCTGCGCGCCCATGTTTTCGTATTTATCTTTCAGCTCGATCTCTTTGGCCACCGTCACGCCATCTTTCGTTATGACTGGCGAACCAAATTTTTTGCCGAGCACAACGTTCCGGCCTTTTGGTCCAAGCGTTACTCGTACGACATTGGCCAGCGTATTAACGCCCTGAAGCATGGCATTGCGCGCCTCTTCATGGAACTTCATCTGTTTTGCAGCCACTATTTTTCGTCTCCTTAAGGATTGATTAAACGCCTGGATTGCCAACTGACTTTTTTACTGATGCGGCACCAACTTGAACCCTGGCAGGTCGCAACAGACGATCACCCATCCGATACCCCCGGGTATATTCCGCGATTACCTTTCCTTCCATCTCTGGACCAGCATCTACCGTGTCAACAGCTTCATGACATTCAGGATCAAAATCCTGCCCAATCGCTGTAACAGGTTCCACTCCTGCTGCACGCAAGGCCTGTTCAAACCCATCCGCGATACGTTTGACGCCTTCAAGAATTGCAGGCGAATCTGCAGACTCGTCAACTTCCGTTGCGCGTTGCAGGTTATCCAATACCGGAAGCAAAGCGGCAATGAAGTTTGCGTTTTTTTGCTCGGCCCTTTCGTCAGCTGCTCGGTTCAGACGCTGGCGAGTCTCATCCACGTCCCGTTGCATTTGAGCCTTTGCTGCTTCAAATCGCGTCTGCACCTCCTGAACCAGTTTCTCCGCCGCCGCCGTACGCGCCTCCAGTTCTTCTACATAAGAGGGCTTAAGGTTCGGCTCTTGGTTGCGTTCCGCAGGCTCTGGTTTCTTTTCATCATCCAGATAAATACGTCTGCGGTCGGTAACTCGGATCTCGTCCTCCTTGTCGCTCCTTCTGTCATTCCTATCGAAAATCACAATCACCTCCCCCAAGTTATCGCTAGCTAATCTTGATCTCTACTCGTTTACTCTTCTGATCCTTGCGCTTCGGCAGGTGTACTTCTAACACCCCATCTTGGTAATCAGCACGAATGTTGTCCTGGTCCACGGTGTTTGGAACGCTGAAAGTTCGTAGAAACGTGCCACCTGGTCGCTCGGCGCGTCCGCTCGGTGGTTGGGCCAGTTTCCGGGTTCCACGCACGTGTAGCCGATTTTCATCGATGGTTATCTCTAAAGCGCTGCGATCAATGCCAGGCAGATCAGTCGCCACAATGAATTCCGTATCCGTTTCGTAGACGTCGGCCAGGGGACTCCAGTCCGGCCGCTCCAGATCAGCACTGCGTTCATCATCGCGCGTCCTTCGCTGCGTGGCGTCTTCAAACAGACGGTTCATTCGATCTTGCAGGACCATCAGATCCTGCAACGGATTCCATGACATCGTTTCCTTGCTCCCTTCTAAAAACTCTCGGCCATTAAGCTGATGCAGCCACGGCATCTGTCTTGAACACCATGTTGTCGCCTTCTGCCGATATCTTGACTCTCTGCCCAGGCAGGATCTCTCCCTGCAGGAGTTTCACCGCCAGTGGGTTCTGAATAAGTGTCTGAATTGCACGCTTGAGGGGACGGGCCCCGTAATTTGGATCGTATCCCTCACGGCCCAGGAGTTCGCGAGCAGATTGATCCAGCTCGATCTCGATGTTTCGTTCATGCAGCATCTCGCGCAGCCTTTCGAGTTGCACGTCGATGATCTTATCGATCTGTGCGCGCGAGAGTTGGTGAAACACGACGATGTCGTCAATTCGATTGAGAAACTCAGGCTTGAAGTTCAAACGAAGTTCTTGCATCACCGCTTCGCGCACCTGCTTTTCATCGCCTTCGGCAGCCTGGATCTCACGAGAACCAAGATTCGAAGTCATGATCAAAACGGTGTTCTTGAAATCAACTGTCCGACCTTTCGAATCAGTGAGACGTCCGTCATCAAGAATCTGGAGCAGTACGTTGAAGACATCAGGATGCGCCTTCTCGATCTCATCAAACAGAATCACCGAATAGGGTCGCCGTCGTACGGCTTCAGTTAGCTGACCGCCTTCTTCGTATCCGACATATCCCGGCGGTGCACCGATCATTCTCGCTACTGCGTGCTTCTCCATGTATTCAGACATATCGAGTCTGACCATCGCACGTTCGTCATCAAATAGAAACTCAGCAAGCGCGCGCGCAGTTTCGGTTTTCCCGACTCCAGTGGGACCGAGAAATATGAAGGAACCAATGGGCCGATTTGGATCCTGTAACCCGGCTCTTGCTCGGCGAACCGCATCGGCAACGGCTTTTAGGGCTTCGTCCTGACCAATTACACGTTGGCCGAGACGGTTTTCCATCGTTACGAGTTTGTGGAGTTCGCCTTCCAACATCTTGGAAACCGGGATACCAGTCCACTTAGCCACGACCTCAGCTACATCTTCCTCGTCAACCTCTTCCTTTAGCATGATGCCGTCGCGCTGAAATCCTTCCAGCTTCTGCTGTTCAGCAGCGAGACGCTGTTCGAGTTCGGGAATCTGTCCATATTGAATCTCTGAAGCTCGAGCCAGATCGCCTGCATTGCGTGCCTGGTCCAATTGCAGCTTGAGGTTCTCTAATTCAGCCTTCGCGGTCCGCATCCGCTCAATGGCTTCTTTTTCCGATTGCCATTTGGCCTTCATTCCTGAAGAGGTTTCGCGCAGCTCGGCGATGCGTTGTTCGATCTCACTTAACCTTGCTTTGGATTTTTCGTCCTCTTCGCGTTGCAGTGCTTGTTTCTCAATCTCGAGTTGAATGATTTCGCGCTCGAGTTGATCGATCTCCTGCGGCAGCGAGTCGATTTCGATGCGCAGTCGCGACGCCGCCTCGTCGATTAGGTCGATCGCTTTGTCGGGAAGGAAACGATCGGTGATGTAACGATTGGAAAGAGTGGCAGCCGCGACGATGGCGGAATCCTTGATCCTTACTCCGTGGTGAACTTCGTAGCGCTCTTTCAATCCGCGCAGAATCGCTATCGTGTCTTCAACGCTGGGTTCTCCAACAAAGATCTGCTGGAACCGTCGTTCAAGGGCCGCGTCCTTCTCGATATATTTTTTGTATTCGTTAAGAGTGGTTGCCCCGACGCAGCGCAGTTCTCCGCGAGCCAACGCCGGCTTCAACATGTTTGAGGCATCGATCGCGCCCTCGGCCGCTCCCGCGCCCACCAGTGTGTGAAGTTCGTCGATGAATAGAATGATCTGTCCCTGCGCGTTTTCGATCTCCTTAAGAACTGCTTTCAGGCGATCTTCAAATTCACCGCGATACTTGGCGCCCGCGAGCATTGAACCTAGATCAAGACCAACTAATCTCTTGTTGCGTAGTGTCTCAGGCACGTCTCCGGAAACAATTCGTTGTGCCAGACCTTCAACAATCGCGGTCTTACCGACACCAGGTTCACCGATCAGTACAGGGTTGTTCTTGGTACGTCGTGACAGTACTTGAATCGTTCGACGAATCTCATCGTCGCGACCAATCACCGGGTCGAGTTTTCCCTTACGAGCAAGATCAGTTAGGTCTTTGGCGTATTTTGAGAGTGCTTGATAATTCTGTTCAGCGTTTTGATCCGTGATTCGCGTTCCACCGCGCATCTGTTCGATGACCTTCGCGAGGTCGTCGCGCTTCACGCCATGCTGACGCAGAAGCTTTCCCGATTCGCCATCCTTCTCGTCAACAAGAGCCAGCAACAGATGTTCGGTTGAAACAAACTCATCCTGCATTCCGTCCGCTAACTTCTGTGCAGCTGTAAAGATCTGACTCAAGCGCGGACTGAAATATTGTTGGCCGCCCTTGACCTGGGGAAAGCGCCCAATGGCCGCTTGGACATCGTTAAGCAGAACGGGAACATTGACGGCGAGCTTTCCGAGAATTGGCTTAACGATACCTTCCGGTTGTTCGAGCATGGTTGCGAGCAGGTGCTCGGGTTCAACCTGCTGATTTTGATTTCGTTCAGCAAGCTCGATAGCTGTTTGAATACCTTCTTGTCCGCGAAGTGTGAACTTATCTAATCTCATCGTGATCTAATGCCTAATACTGGCTCCTGGCAGTTGAGCGGGACAGCTCGAAGTTCATTCGAGCAACCCCGCTCCAAAAAAACTAGCGCGATCTCGAAGATTAAGAGGCCGTGATCGCCTTACCCTTCTCTGGACCACCGGTCTTTTCAGCTTCGATGGTTTTAGCTGCACGCTGCTCGCCTTCACCTGTAATCTCGATACGGCGTGATTTGGCTTCCTCGCGTTTAGGCAGGGTCACTCGCAAAACACCATTACTGTATTCGGCAGTGGCGCCTTCAGCTGAGACGGTTATTGGCAGCGTGAAGGAACGTGTGAACGCACCATAGGATCGCTCAACCCGGTGGTAGTTATCGGTGTCATCTTTCTTTTCGAAACGACGTTCGCCTCGCAGTGTGATGACGTTGTTCTCCACGGATAGCTCAAATTCCTCCCGTTTCATTCCGGGCAACTCAGCCTCAAGGACGATCTGATCCTTGTTCTCATAGATATCGACGCTGGGATTCCAAGCTCCGCGGCCGATTCCTTCCTCACCAAATCCACGGGTTAGATTGGTTGAGAAAAGACGATTGACCTCCTCTTGCAGGGTGCGGAGGTCGCGGAATGGGTCGTAACGAACAATACTCATTGTTTCTCCTCCTTAAAGATTTCTTAGAAGTGCTCTTCTTTTCGGGTCAACGAACCTAACCCCATCAGTTCTGTCAACCCTCTGAGCGTGGCCGAATAATAATATCTGAGTGTAACTCTGTCAAGTCTGTGGTTAGAGCTGTTTTCTGGGCATTAAATAGCTATTCTGACAGGTTGCTATCGACCGAAGAGTGGATTCCGTTTCCGTGCTTACTTAATATAAGGAGAGCGAGGGGGATTGGTTAGCGCATGCCGAAAAAACGCTTGATCGCATTAAGCAGACCGGCTCGTTCATCACCCCGGTCCGTTTCGCGGTCAGGTTGGGCCTCTAACGTCTGGCGCCGGTCGGCCATTATGTGGCCAAGCGATTCGACCAAACCGGGGTTGGTGTCGAATACGCGTTTCATGGCCTCATGACCGATCTCGAGGACCTCGGTCTCTTCGATGGCGACGACATTCGCTGTTCGCGGTTGACCGGTAAAGAGGGCCATCTCTCCGAAAAAATCACCCTCGTTCAAAGTTGCAACGTTCCGAGGACGACCATTCTCGCTGACTTGAACATTGACGCGCCCGTGATGCACGACAAACATCGACGAGCCGGGATCGCCTGCGCGGATAACAGTTTCTCCAGGTGCGAAGACGTGCCGCACCGTAGCGTGAGCGAGAATTGCGGTCTCGTCGTTGGACAACGGCGCAAACAGATCGACTGCTGAAAGTCGTTCAATAATCTCGCCGCCGTCGGCGACACCGCCAATCTTTCTTCGTTCCACATGCAGGGTGCGCGTGGGATAAGCGAAGTTGAGACCAGCTCGTCGGAAGGCGTACCAAATACGTTGTCGCAACAGCGCGTCCGTATCGTTGTACTTTGCGTAGTCCTCAAGCCAATACTTGACCTCGTATTCGACACCGTTGTCTCCCAGATTCCTGATGCGAACGATGGGAGTCACTTTCTCTGACACATTTTCGGCTTCTCTCACCGCTTCACGAACTACGTGAATTGCTTTTGCAGGCGAGTCTGTGTAGAGGGTATTGAAGAAGACGATACGGGCGTTCAGATTATCCCTCGGCGCAACCTCTATCGCCTCTCTTGCCGCAGTGCTGTTACTGATCAGCACGATGTGATTTGTGAAGGTCCTAATCTTTACTGCACGCCAGGTAATCTCTTCCACCACACCAGTGTGACGTTGAGCACCGACGGTGATCACATCGCCCACCTGAAAAGGCCGATCCGCTTGCAACGAGATGCCTGCGAAAAAGTTTCCTAACGTGTCCTGTAAAGCGAGACCCAGGATTACGCCGAAGATCGCTGATGTCGTGAAGAGAGCACCGAGGTTAACGTCCGGATAGATAAAGCTAAATATGATGACGAAAAGAATCGTGAAGGCGATGATGGAAAAGACGTTTCGCGCCAGCGTTGGTGCTTCGAAACCTCGACGGAAGCGAAACGCCAGTCCAAACACCCCGACGTTGAAGGCGCGAACAAACAGGTAAGCAAGAATCGCCCAAAGTCCGAGCTCGATAGCTTTGATGACGCTCTCAGCACCGCGGCGCATTCGGCTGGCGAGGTAATCGTTAAGTTGAAGTTCGAAGCTGTAGAACGCGTAGAGAGCGAGTACTACTACCGCAACGGTAACCAGAAATATGGCAATCCTGTTGGTGGAGTGTCGGCGATTCAAGTGTTTGGATCCTCGCGCACGAGGCTAATTGGAAGCGTTAGAACGGCTTCCTTTTATCACTGATCTCGTTGATTGGCGAGAGGTAACAAATCTTCGGGAGTGTCCTAATTTGCAGGTGCAGCTCTTCTGTGGCCTCCCGTCGTCGCATTAAACATTGGTCTGTACCAGACTACCTGCGGGCGGTAACGCAAAAGGCCGCCCCTGCAAATTAGGACACTAACAAATCTTCCGTCGCTAACTTATGAGAAGAGATCAGGGAAGATGGTCACTACTATATAAAGGAGAGACAGGGCAGTAACGGCCAGCGTCGTCAACCAGGCTCCGAGATTGTAGATGGGACCGTTTACCTGACTCCCCATAATCTCCCGGTCATTAACCAACCGCATGACCGCGAACAAGATCACCGGCAACAGGACGCCGTTTATGACTTGAGTCACGATTAAAACGCGAACCAACGGCAGGTTCGGAACCACAGCAATTGCCGCCCCCACCGCTATCAAAAAGGTAAAGATCCCAAGGAAAATGGGAGCCTCTCGGAAGCTGTGAGAGACGCCCTTCTCAAAGCCCAATGCCTCAGTTATGGAATACGCTGTGGCGAGCGGTAGGACGCCTGCTGCCAACATGGACGCTCCAAAAAGACCGATAGCGAATAGTTTCGCGGCGTAGTTTCCCGCGAGAGGCTGCAACGCCCGCGCGGCGTCTTCAGCCGATTCAATTTTGATCCCGTGCTCGTGCAAAGTGGCCGCTGTTGAGATGACGATAAAAAACGCGATCAAGATGGCGAATATAGTTCCGATCCAGACGTCGGTCCGGGTTTTTGAATAGTTCTCCAGCGTTACTCCCTTCTCAACCACGGACGACTGAACGTAGACCTGCATGAAGGGAGCGATGGTTGTACCTACGACTGCAACCAGGGTGAAGATGTATGTGGGTTCCAGAGAGAGGCTTGGCGCGACTAAACCGGTTGCGACTTCGCCCCAATCTGGTCTCGCGAGAAAAGCCGAAACGATGTAGCCAAGAAACACAAGGGACATCAAGAGAAACACTCGTTCAACTCTTTGATAAGAACCCTTAACTATCAACCACCAGATACTAATCGCTGCAAATGGAACAGAAACGTAACGAGAAACACCAAGTAACTCAGTAGCGGCGGCGATACCGACGAACTCGGAAACTGTTACGCCGGCATTAGCAATTAGCAGAGCCAGCATCACGAGTGCGGTCCAGCGTACACCGAAGCGTTCGCGGATTAGATCGGCCAGGCCTTTACCCGTCACCGCGCCCATCCGAGCGCACATCTCCTGTACTAAACCTAAACTGATTGTGATTGGAATGAGGATCCAGAGAAGACTGTAACCGAGTTCAGCACCGACGAATGAGAAGGTGGCGATTCCGCCGGAATCATTTCCCGCGTTGGCGGCAATCATTCCCGGTCCAAGTATCGCGAGTAGTCCAATGAACCGCCACCGCCTCGAAACAGTGTGTCGCACACCTCGAGCGCCTCGCCGTAAGAGTTGGCGCCCGGCAGACCTCACCGCTGCTCGAGACTCTGACACTTGGGGGTTCCTCACTCATTGAACTTTGATATTAGCTCGCCTGGACTAACCGAACAGTCTCGGTAAACGCTGTCGCCAATCTTTTGGAATCAGTATCTCCATCGCATCATCGACTGTAATGATACCGAGAATGTCACCGGTTTCATCTACAACAGGCAAGGCAAGCAGGTTGTACTCAGCGATTCTTTGAGCGACCTGTTTAGCCGATTCGTCCGGGTCTGCCGTCTGAAACTCTGTGCGCATCACTTCTTCTAAAGGTGCAGAAGGAGATGAGAGGATTAAACTTCGCAACGCGATCACTCCCACCAATTGCCATGACGACTCTGCCTCTACCACATAGAGGTAGTAGATCATGTTAGGCGTTTCAGCCATCGCGCGCAGACGGGCCAGTGCTTCTCCCACAGACAAACCACGCGGGACCGTCACGAACTCTGTCGTCATTAAGCCGCCCGCAGTGTCATCTTCATAAGGGAGCAGTTCAGCGACCTCAGCCTGCTCTTCATCTTCCATGAGACCGAGTAGTTCCTCGGCTTTCTCTTCCGGAAGATCTCCCAACACGTCCGCAGCTTCGTCGGGCGACATCCATTCAAGAATGTCTGCGGCGCGTTCTTCATCCATGTCCCCGAGAATTCTCACCTGCCGTTCGGCCGGCATCTCCTCGAGCGTCTCCGCAGCCGTTTCGTCATCAAGCGATTCCACCACTTCAGAACCGTGATGGTAAGAGAGCGCTTCGGCCAGACGAGCGATCTCCACCGGATGCAGACGCGAGAGTTTTCCGCTGGAAGATTTCAGTTGGACGGTGGCGGCATCGGTTGCGAGGTAACCAACGTCAGCCCAATCGATCACTTCGACGGGTTTTCGTGTGCCGACAAATCCAGCAGGAGCGAGTCGTCGCCACAGACCTTGCAGACTGACATCTGCTCCGGTGACACGCCAGTCCTGGGCTGTTTCGATAATCTGCACGTCGTTCACACGTACTACCCGTTTGCCGTCGACGTCGATTAACTGTTTATCGAGCACATCTCGAGCCAGCAAAACCTCGTTCTCTCGTCTAACAAACGGACGCAAATCGAGGATGTCTGAGTTCAGTCGAACGCCACGTTCATCGAGTTCCGCCATGCGCCAACGCGAGAGAAAAAAGTCACGCCTTCGATAGCGCGCCACGAGACCCGTGACGGGAGGATGATCATCTTCGCCAAGACGAACAATGATGTCCTTAACCGTAGCGAGTCGCAGGCCTTCGCGATCGCGAATGGGCCGTCCCAATACTTGCGAAAGGTAAAGCATGAACGATTGATCCAGCGATTTTTGAAGTGCTTTCGCATCATAGCACGATAAATCAGGCCACGATTTTCGTGTCCGAAAGAATCAGTTTTCGAAAGACGATTATAAGTGATGGGGAATTGTGAGTTGAGGACAGGTTCGGAGGCAATAGATCAGCCTTCGAATTTGGGAGTTGGCTTTGGGAGTGCGTGATTGGTCAGTCGCCACTGGCCAGGGAGATTGAGGATCTTTGGCTACTGACCCCGACAACTCAGTGCTGATAATTACTGAACGACCTGCGTTGAGAGATTGTCGAGGGCCAGGTCCAGAGCTCGATCCCGGCGGGAGTAGATATCCTTTCGTCGTACAAGGATCGTTTCGTCCGGCGTGACTCCATTCCCTTCCAACCGCACGCCCCAACTCGTATGGAAATCGAGTTCACTAACATCCAGTAGACCACCATCAGGTAACGTGTGCTGGGCTCGAATTGCCAGGACACAACCACAGGTTTGAGCTCCGATAAGTTGAGCTCGTTTAAATCTCTGTAGAGCGGCAGAAAGGATCTCGGCGGCACTAGAGGTCCGTTCTCCAATCAGAACGACCAGGGGAACTTTTGTTTGCGCTAACGAGGCGGGCGACACCATTGACTTCAGGCGTGTTTGAATGTTGAAACCGAGGCCCCAGCGATCTGTGAATGAACCGAGTGAGTAGTCTGGTCCAAGCAAAATAGAAGCGACCTCAGCCATTGCTTCTGCATCACCGCCGCCGTTGTTTCGCAGATCGAGAACGATCCCATTCACGTGACTAAGTTGTTGCTTCATTGCGCGATTGAATTGTGTTGCGATTGATGAAGTAAACGCATCGAGTTCAACCACTGCAATGCGTCCTCGTACGTGCTTCACCCGTAAGCCGAGTGTTCTTTGTCGCCAGTTAAGTTCAAATCTTCCCCGGTGCAATTGATTATTTGGCCCACGCCAGGTCAATTCCAATGAGGTGTGAGGTGCTCCTTCGAATAGTACTGCCAGGGCACGAAGTCGAATTGCTACGCGGTTTGGATTGTCGGTTATGTGATCATTGATCAATGACAGCGCAGATCTCTGGCCAACTTCTTCAATCACATCACCAGGCCGGATGCCCGCACGGTAAGGTGGCGAGTCTTTTTCAACATGGACCACTGTGGGCCTGGCCTCGATTTCGCGTACTGATAAACCGAGACTTACAAACCGCGGGTTCCACCAATCAAATTTCTCGTCGGGAGAGTAGACCCTGGTGTGCACATCATTAAGACTCGTTAAGAGACGACGTAGAACTGCGTAGAGTTCGTGGCTGTTGCTGGCGCTGATTGCTTGAGGTCGAAAGATTGCAAGCTGTTGATCCCAATTCGCTCCATGATAGTCGGGGTCATAGTAACGTTGACTTATTGTTTGCCAGACATCATCAAAGACGGCAAGTCGGCCTTCAACAGTTCTGGTTGAAACCGGACTTTTTATTTCTTCCCTGAGTGGTCCAGCAATGGAGCCCGGGCGGAATGGATGCGCGAGGTTAACAAGCCCAAGCAGGAGAACTAATACCAGGCCACGATGTCGCGCATATCGCCAGGATCTTTTGCCGCTGAACTTCATGATCAGTTTTGGGTAGGTGTTGGTGCTGGCTTCCGAAAGTTGTAACGCAATAGAACCCGAATCGGAATCGGTTTCCCGTTTTGTTGAGCGGGGAAGAAATCCAGTTGGCGAACGGTCTGGGTGGTCACATCGTCAAGTCCAAATCCGGCCCATCTCGTGATCTCGACGCGCACGACTTTTCCATTTGCATCAATGTCTGCCAGGACATCAACGGTGGCTTCAGCATCCGCTTTGGCAGCCGACATTGGATACTCGGGCCGCAACCTGCGAAACGGACGAGGAAGTCGCAGGCCATTAGCTTCCAGGTTCCCCGCGTCATCGTCGAATGCTTCGATGATCGAAACTGAGTCTGTAGTCACGATCTCCCGCTGTTGCCGCTCGTCTTCAAGTGCTCGACGCATGGCCAACGTTATGTGATGCCGAACTTCAGGAGCAGAAATCTGTCCCAGCAAACCTTTCTCGGCTTCGATTTTGTCAGCAGCTTCAAAAATGGGTCTGGTCCAATGGACAAGTTTTCCGCTGCGCGCGCTTACGACAAAGATCGAGGCGTATGATTCATAGTAAGCAGGACGTTCTGAACGTGAGCGCCGGAGAGTTTGCGCCTCGATCAGGAAATAAAACTCACTACCCAACACGGCTCCCAATTCACGAGCTTCACGAACCGTTAAGTTTAGCGAATCGTTGTAGCCGATCCCCCTGGCCGCTGCACGGCTTTGATCTTGATCGAGCACGACGAGTTCGTCCCCTTTGATTGTGCGCACGACGTGTTCGGTGACGGATTTTCCAAAGTTGGATTCGCTGAGTTGAAGAAGTGCGACGCGGGGAAACTGTTTTTGTATTTGAGGGGGATCAGACAGAACTGCTGAAAGAGCCAAGACAATTGCGACAACTACAACCTCCAACTTCATGATTTTCTCTGTGGGACGATCGTCTTCTATTCTTTGCGCCAAAGCTGTTGCGACGGTACTCGCAACGCGCGATTGAACTTACTCGAGGAGTTCTCCCACGCGATGATCGCGGTTAGCTCGACAATCTGATCATCCGTATACACCCGCCTAAGCTGGCTGAAGAACTCATCACTGACTTCCTCGTCAGTGAGCGTCATCCGATCTGCGTACTCTAGAGCTAGGCGTTCATCCGTACTGTAAAGGGAGCTGTTTCGATAGTCCGCCAGTGCCTCAATCTTCTCTGTTGAGATGCCGAGCGCGCTACCCACGGCAGCGTTGATGTCTTGTCAAAATTCGCAATGGTTCAGGGCTGCTACCCGGCGATTTACCAGTGCGGTGAGTTTCGGATCAATTAGACCCGACGCCTCCAAGCCGCCCCACATCGCGCGGACGCCGCGAAAGATTGTGGGACGGCGAGCATAAATTAAGTGATTGAGTAACGGTCCGCCCCAGTTTTTGGTCTGGGCGGAAAGAACCTCCCTAACGTATCTCTCAACACTTTCGGGATCGACTCCGGTGATTCTCGCCATTCTTTTGCTCTCGCCCTACCCGGCCGCAGAAACACCTTGAGGAACCAGCTGGTGGTAACGGGCGTAGACCTGTTCCTTTACTTCTGCCGGAAAACAGACCCGATGAAGTTCGTAACCTCGTTGCAGTCCACGGACCACATCGCTCACTTCACTGATTTCGCGAATGCGCGGCCGGGCGAAACCATCCTCAACATAGATGCGCGATTTCGGTTCCGCGCCTTCAACTGTGTAGTAGTTGTAATAAGGCACATCGCTGGCGCGGTCTTCGATGAAGTAATAGTCGGGATCAAATCCAGCGCCGGCGACGCTATCGCGTGCTGCCGAGATGAACGCATCACGTTCTGAGATGGGCATATCGAGATCGATCGCCTTGAACAATCGACGTGCGACGAAGCGACGACTGAGGTCACTCAGAATTTGATCGTCAGATCTCTGCCATTGCTTTACATGGAACAGAACATCTGAGTCGTCTATCTCGAGATGCTCTGAAGTTGAGAGCTTTTGCTTACGCAGCACTTTTTCGAAAGCGGTACCTTCAGCATGCCAGACCGATTTTCCACTTGCGAGTAGATCCAAAGCTCGACGTAATGTCGAACGCAGCACCGCTTCCGCAGAACGAAGCGTACGATGAAAGTAGACTTGTCGAAACATGTAGTAGCGCGCTTGTAAGTATTCTTCGACAGCATAAACTCCACGAGCTACGACATAGATGCGATCATTGTCCTCGTCAATCGCGAGCGCGTTGATGATCCATTCAAGATCGTAGATGCCATACTTCGCGCCAGTCATTAAGGAATCACGAAGCAGGTAATCCATCCGATCGACATCAAGCTGTGACGAAACAAGTTGGGCCAAAGCTGCCGGTTGAAAGCTGCCCTCGATGATCTGCGCGACCTTCTCTGGCAGCGATGGATCATAGGAACGCAATAGCTTTCCAACTTCAGTTTCGCTGCTACGAAGAACTTTCACGGTCCATGCTTCGTGATGAAATCCTAAGACCTTCTCCATAACGTGAGAGAACGAACCATGTCCGACATCATGGAGTAATGCTGCGCCGCGACTGGCCACACGATTGTGCGGCTCGATCTCAAACCTCTCGCTCAGCTTATCGAGCACGCGCGTCATCAGGTGGAACGCACCTAACGAGTGAGTGAAGCGCGAGTGTTCAGCACCTTGATAAGTGTAGAGGCCTAATCCTAATTGTTTGATGCGACGTAAACGCTGGAACTCTGAAGCATCGATCAGTTGCATCATCAACTCGCCTTCATCGTTATCAGTGCGAAG
>DATBMP010000185.1:0-4803 GCA_036554845.1 Pyrinomonadaceae bacterium | reverse complement strand
TGCAACTCATCCAGCAGTCCAACAGCCTTCAACCACTCGGATTCGCTGATACGACGCGAGAGAAGCACATAGCGTTGATTCGTTGCCGCCTGGTGCGTAGCGTAGTACTGGGCCATCAACGAAATTGCCACCTTCGGACTCAATTCACTACGGATCCACTGCAAAGACTCTTTCACGCCGGCGATATCATTCGGTAGCACGAGTAGCCGAATAAGCAAACCGCGCTTCAAAAGTCCATCGTCACCAAACACCAGTTCGTCACCGGTCTGGCGGAACATCTCCGAGATCGCGCGGCGGGCGTGTTGCTGATAATTCGGGACTTTCGAGTAAACATAACCGGCCTTATCTTCGGCATATTTCAAGTCAGGCAAGTAAACATCGACGATGCCCTCGAGCAGACGAAGAACTTCTACTGAATCATAAGCGTTGGTGTTGTAGACGATGGGTAAACGCAAACCCTGACGCGCGGCAAGCAGGATAGCGCGGGCCATCTGCGGTGAGAAGTGGGTAGGGGAAACAAAATTGATGTTGTGACAGCCACGCGATTGAAGTTCCAGCATCATTTCGGAGAGGCGCTCATGAGTGACCTCGTTCTTGATCTGTTCTTTGTGAGTTTGGGAGATTTGGTAGTTTTGACAATAGACACAGCGCAGATTGCAGTTACCGAAAAAGATGTTGCCGGCGCCGTGCTGGCCGACGAGAGCGGGTTCTTCACCGAAGTGTGGAGTAAATGAAGAGACGATTGGAAGGCGGCCCGAATAACAGGCTGCCAATTCATTCCGCAGACGGTTGTTGAGGCAGTCGCGCGGACAAACCGTGCACTGCTCGAGCATGGCTTCGAGCGTTTCTACTTTTCGGTCGAGCTCTCCGGTCTCGAGCAGTTTTAAGTAAGACGGGGTCATGATTGTCAGAGGTCAGTCGCTACAATAGCGATTGATGATTGCCAATCGCATCAATCGTTAATCATCAATCGGCAATTGGCAATTGGCAGCAACAACTACTTTCTCCTTCTAAAATGTACAAAGTGTGGTTTGTGCTGTTCCACAATCTCAGCTGGAGCGATGCGCTGCGAGTGCCGCCAGATGTAATCCATCTCCAGATGTATCGTGCTTAACGCCAAACGTGCTTCGAAGATCAGGAGCATACTTCCATAGAAAAGAAAACAGGCGCCCGTAAGACCAAGCACAATCGGCAGCAACGTGTAACGGCCGGTCATCGCCACAATGCCGATCGCGACGCTCGTGGCTACAAACATCCCCAGGCCAAGGTAAAAGGTGACCATCGAACGCTGCAGAATCCGAGCGCGACTTGTAAGCTTGTCCAATTGTTCAAAGATAACCGCCTGTCTTTCACGTAAAGTAGGATCGATGTCAGGGCCGCTGGCAATATCTTCGAGCCGGTCGGAGAGCGCACGTACCCGGTCCACCACCCGTCCCAGACGGGAAGAGGTCGACAGAATCATGCTGCCGCATGCCGAAATCAGAACGGCGGGCGTGATCATTGCGGTCAAGACAGCGATTGCCGAATCCATGGTCGACTGCACTTATAATTAGTAATGTGTTAATGAGCAAGGGGGTAGTGGTTGAGCGGTCGGACCACTGACAACTGACTTCTGACCTCTGACTTCTGACCACTGACAAAATAACCAATTCTCATGCGCCTTTGGCTCTCAAAAAGCAGTGAGGTTCCACTTCGCGAGCAACTCGTCACTCAAATCGTCCTGGGAGTTGCCAGCAGCGATCTTGCTGAAGGGGAGCGCTTGCCAAGTACACGCGAACTGGCCCGTCGCTACAAGATTCATTCAAACACAGTCAGCGCTGCGTATCGAGAGCTTGCGCAGCGTGGTTGGGTCGAGTTTCGCAAAGGCAGCGGCGTGTATGTAAAGACCCGCACTAACGTCGAACCGGGTCTTGACCTCGATAACTTGATCTCCACGTTCTTTAAAACAACACGTGACAGGGGATACTCGTTGGCCCAGGTGCAAGCCGGCTTGAAACGCTGGACGTCGGCCCAACCACCCGATCACTTTCTCGTGATTGAACCCGATGCCGAGTTGCGCGAGATCCTGATGGTTGAGGTCGAAGCTGCGACCGGGACGCGAGTCGTAGGTGCGACCTTCGACAGCGACCTCAATGATGGGTTAATCGGCGCGGCACTGGTGTTGATGCAGACACACCTCGATGAAGCTCAATCGCTTCTGCCAGTTGGCAAGGAGGTAATCGAGATTCGAGCTCGTTCGGTTCCCGAGACGATTCGAGACGAGAAGGTCCCGGCTAAGGACGCACTCATAACCGTCGTTTCGCGTTGGCCAGGATTTCTGCAACGAGCACGAGCGATTCTCGTGGCCGCGGGTTTGGATCCAGTTGCGCTCAGCTTTAAAGATGCTCGCGAACGAAATTGGAGTAAGGGTCTTTCCACGAGCAGCTTTGTCATTTGCGATTCGCTGATGGCAGATCGCCTTCCGAATGGGTGCAAGGCCCGTGTCTTCCGCATCATTTCGGACGCTTCGATCAAAGAATTGTGCGATGTCGCGGAGAGCTTCGCGAGATGAATAGCTACAGTGATTACCACTTTATTGACCGCTGGAGAGTTGTGGGTGATATCAAAGAAGTTGCCGACATCGTTGAAGACGCCCTCAGCCTGCCGCGTTGGTGGCCGTCGACCTATTTTGATGTCGTGGAAATCGCGCCTGGAGGTGAACATGGCGTAGGCAAGGTAATCAGCCTCCACGCGGGCGGATGGTTACCGTATTCGCTTCGCATCAACTTTCGAACTTTTGAGTCGCGTTATCCGAATGGGTTCTCGATGGAGGCGACTGGTGATCTGGAAGGAGTTGGTATCTGGACGTTCGAGCAGGATGGTCCAGATGTCAACGTAAGTTACGATTGGACCATACGGGCCAACAAGCCGATTGTTAACCGTCTATCTTTTCTGTTGAAGCCCATCTTTCGTTCAAATCACAACTGGACCATGAAGCGTGGTGAAGAGAGTCTCAAGCTTGAACTATTACGACGACGGGGACTAGCAGCCGCCGATCCACCCCCACCGGCGTTGATACATCGAATGTTGAGAAGAGGAAGGCAAGTGGTCAGAGGTCAGAGGCCAGAAGTCAGAAGTTAGTGGTCAGTGCTCAGGTCAGTTGCCAGTGGTCAGTGTTCAACTGTTAATTGGGTCTTTGGTTTGGACCGACTGACAACTTACACCCGGACAACTACTTCTCTTTCGCCAACGTCCGAACGTAATTCACCACGTGCCAACGTTCTTCTTCCGTCAGCGCCTTTTCGCGGCCGGGCATGATGCCTTCAATTCCCAGCGTTACCTTCCAAAAAATTTCGCCATCAGACAGCGTTGTCATTCGTTCTTTGTTGGAAAGGTCGGCCGGTTTGCGTCGGAGCCTGGGAAGAGTCTCCTCGTTGCCTGCACCCGTCTCGCCGTGACAAAAAATGCAGTTGCCCTTTCTCGCAAGGTACAGTTCTTTTCCTTTTGTGATCGACTCTTCCGTAGCTTCTACCGGGTTCTTTGTCTTGTCGGCGTCGGGAGGAAGGTTCCAGGTATTCTTCGAGAAATCCTGCGGGCCACGGGGAGCAGTCTCGATCAAACCGCGGTTCGTAACTCCTCGATTCGTCGCGGTGTTGCGCTGTTCCTGACTGAAGCCTGTGGGGTGCAGTGAAATCGCCAGGATTAGAACCGCGAGGGCGACAAAGAGAATAGTTAATCGATCCATTCGATAAAGCTCCTGTTACGCGTCGGTTGTCAGTGGTCATTGGTCAGTAGCCAGTAGTCATATTCAGTAGTCAGTAGTCAGAGCTCAGTGGTTATATTCAGTAGTCATTATGACTACTGACTACTGATTATGACTACTGACTACTGACTAATGAATATGCCTACTGACTACTGACCACTGACTACTACTGACCATTTACTACTGACCAATGACCACTGACCCCACTGACCACTTACAAATCCCTAACCGCGTTTCTTCCTCCTTACCGGGGTTCTCTTCTTGGCCGGGGTTGTTGGTTTAGTCGACGTCGCGGGCTCTTCCTTCTTTGCTGGTTGCGTCATCTGTTTAATAAAGTCCATCGCCATCTGCTGCGGAATGTCAGCGTGCAGGACCACCTCATTTTCTTCGGCACGAAACGAGATGGTCTTCAGTGCCGCCTGTGCCGTCTTATCAGGCACGGACGCCGCGTGGGCCATCAGTCCGGAAAGTAAGTTGTTGATGATCTTCGCAGTGTCCGGGTTGTCGGCATGCATGTATCCGCGGAGCATAAAGTTGGCCGCGTCCATCGTCAGACCCACATAGAAATCACCCAATTGTGAGTCACAGCGAGGTTCGCGGGCGGTCGTTTCAGTACCTCGAAGACCAAACGTCTTACTGAACGAAGTCCACGGAGATCCCGCTGCACTCACCAGCGCATTAGGATCTCGCAACAATGAATTCAAGCTGGTGGTGCTAATGCGACCGGTGCCATCTCCTGCATCAATCGCTGCTCTCAAGTATGCCGGGCTGCCGACCGCAATGGTGTTTGCCGTCAGCGAAACAATGCCAATCTCCGTGAAGGATTTGAGAAGCGGGTTCTTTTCAGCTTCTTTGACGATCGGATCGATGATCATCAGTGAAAGGGTTTTTGACCCATACTTTTCATCCCGCAACTTTCCTCCCGATGCCATGCGCGCGAGTGAAAGCAGAGAATCAGCACTAAAGTCGCCACCAGCCACCACCATAAACTCCGGTGGGACGAAACTCAGGTTAGCGGCCGGCTTACGAAACCGCGATGCGATAACGATGTACTCAACCTT
>DATBMP010000163.1:0-22478 GCA_036554845.1 Pyrinomonadaceae bacterium | reverse complement strand
GCACCGACAATGTAATCGCAGTTTTGTACGGCAGCGCCATTCAGGACGCTGCAAGCTTGAAAACCTGAACCCCCGGTACTGAAATCGACAGCAGCAGCAGACGTAAGATCTCCGCTGCGATTCACGGTGACGTTAACGCTGCCAACGTTCTCATTGACGTTGTACGTTGCCGATCCAAGTTGTGCAGCACTCTGCGCTCCCGTCAGGGTCAGCGTGAACGGGCCAGTTGTGCCCGCACTGAAACCGTTGACTTCAATGACATAGGTTCCGGCAACGCCCAGACGGAAAAAACCAGGGCCGCCCGGAATTCGCGACGAAGTCCCGCCGCCACTGTCGTCGTCGTTGAGCAGAACCGCGCCATCTGGTCCAATCAATGTCAAGAACGTGTCAAAACCACCGGTCAAAGTTATAGCTGCCTGTTGGCCTTCAGTCGCAGTGAAGGTGTAACGCTTGCTGAAGTAGTTATTACCTCGCACAGGTGAATGACAATCACCGGGGACGATGCTGCCGTTGATTGTCTGCCCGAACCCGATTGTTCCAGTAGTGCAATCCGGACCGCTGCCTGATTGATGAACGGGAATTCGCAAGCCTCCTACGCCGTTGTCACCACCGACGACCAGAAATCCTGTGCGACCCGCCGCGTTGGGATTGGGTTGGACAGAATAATTCAGAGTTTGTGTCCCGCTGCCTCCGGTGATGCTCTCAATTAGCCAGTTCCCCGTTGAGTACCCGCGCAGCTGGTAGCTTCCACAATTACCGACGTTAATCGAACCTGGACCACCCGCAGCTGACACCTGAATCGAAGACGGGCTGACGCTTAATCGACAGCCGTTGAAAGTTAGTGCGACCGTATAACCACCGGTCTGATTCATGGCGAACGAAGTCGCTTCAATGATGTACTTACCGGTGTGTGGGAGAGTCAATTCCGAGCTCGATGGAATCCGCGAATTCTGACCTCCGCCGCTGTCATCGTTTTGAATCAGCACCATGCCTGTCGGTCCGATTAAGAAGAGATAAGGATCCAAAGACGTTCCGGATCGAGTCATCGTAATCGTTATCTGATCACCGGCAGTTGCGTTGAAAGAAAAACGGTCGGCGAAGAAACCCACACCTCTTGCCGGTGACCGACAATCGGAAGCATCAAGTGTGGCGTTCACTGCACCCGCAATAGGAGTCTCGATGCATGGAGTCGTCGAAGGTGGTGGGTTCCCGCTGTCCAGCAAGCAACTTGCGTTCGAGGCATGACCAATTATTTGCGATTGCGAATATGGACAGAAAGCACTTCCACTACCAATCGATGCTTCCATGATCGTGCTTTGACATCCGATTTCGACATCGCGCGGAAGTTCCGAGCCGGGCTGGTTCGTGTGACGGGCACTGAAGTTATGGCCAATCTCGTGTGCGGTCAGAGACACCGTCTGAACCGTGATTCCTCCCGCGGATGGGAACCGTTGTGAAAGTCCGTACGAGAAGGTTGACGACTGGCAAACAACGCCGAGATACGCAATGCCAATTGTTCCCCCATTCAAATCCTTTCCGGTCCAAAGATGGGTCAGGTTGCGCGAAACGCTCCCAAAGTTTGCATTCCAATGATTTCGGAACTGCGTTAATAGATCTGACGGAAGCAATGTGTTGTAAGGCTGAGTTCCAGCATCAGCCCAGGCATTCTGAAAGACAATCTGAAAACCTACACCCATCTCGACCTGATAGATACCATCTACCTGGTTCATGATGTTCATGATCTGCGTGTTTGCTGCCGCTGCTCCGCCAAGTGCTGCCACAAACTCGGCATCGGCATCCGTTGCGAGTCTGACAATCCTCACGGGTGACACGCCTGGAATCACCAAAGACTTAGGCGTTTGTTCATCGGCGATATGGGTGCGCGCTCGTTCTTCTTCCGCAGCGATCTCGTCTGCGAGCGTCACTCCACAAGTATCGGTATCCGGAATTAGATCCGTTGCCCGATAAAAAATGAACTCGTCTGCGCTCCGGGTTTTGGAAAGTTTGCGAGCTGGCTCGATGAAGTAGCGCTCGTTACCCGCAATCAAGACACCTTCTACATCGGTTTCGGTGACAGTCATGCGGGCCTGCCCCAGCATCCCGAGAAGAGTACCTTTGAATGTCGTGATCGGTTCCTTAGGCAGTTGATGCGCAACGTGCTCAGAATCGATCCACTGCGAAGCATAATCCGGCGCGCGCAGGTCATGCGGCTGCAAATCCAAATTGAAGCTTCCGAACGAAGTGTTTAGGAACAACTTGCCGTTGCGACGAATCTGTGAGGCCGCTGCGCGAGCATCGAGCCTGACGAGATCGTAGCGCCGGAGTCGAGTAGAGATCTGCGTGTCCTGAACCTTGGCTGGACTCACTTCTCCAAAAACAACCGTTGAATCTTTCGGAGCGCCGTTTGGAGGATCGCGCCTGGCGGAGGTTGGGATAACAACCAGAGATAACGTGAGAGCAATAAGACAGTAAGGTATGAATCGAATGATTTTGTTCACGACATTCCTTCTGAGACAGACGTACGTCTATTACGAACTCAAACAGTGGCTTGGATTTGATTGCGTTCGTGGTTCATGGACGGGAACCACTTAGGGAGGAGTGGGGCAGTGCCACCGAACACGGTTCCAGTATATTTGAGGAGACCGTTTCTTTGAAAGAAGGATTTTCGGGCTGGTCTAAATCGCGAGAACTTTTAGCTGCGGGTTACTCCGCGGCGCCGTATTGCGGCCGCACGCGACAGAGGAACAAGCGCGTCGGTCGTGCCTTCCGCGGGCGGTTCGACGATATGAGTCAGCTCTTCGGCGTGTGTCTGAAGGTACTGGAAGAACCGTTCAAACTCCTGCTGCATGGCATCCATCTTTTCACGCATGTTCAGGATGATCTCAACTCCGGCGAGGTTCACCCCAAGGTCGCGAGTCAGCGACAAGATCAATTCCAGTCGTTCGAGATCGGGATCAGTGTACAGACGGGTATTCCCTTCGGACCGCGAGGGTTTCAAAAGTCCTTCGCGTTCGTAGAGCCTAAGCGTCTGCGGGTGGATACCATACTGGTCGGCCACCGCGCTGATCGTATATGTCTTTGCCTTACGAGCCATAAGGGTATTGTCGATTGATGATTGTCGATTGTCGATTTAGTTTATTGTCGATTGTCGATTGCCAATTTCGTCTCGTCAGCGATCCACTCAAAACAAAAAGTCGTGTTTGGGTAAGTCTTCAAATCGACAATCGTCAATCGTCAATCGTCAATCACTCAAGTCCCATCTCAACACGCGGATTCTCTGCGTTCATCTTTGAATACTGACGCAACAACTCCTTCGTCTCCTCCGAAATAACTTTGGGCAGTGTTACCTGCACTTCAACAAACTGATCCCCGCGTGCACCCGGATTTCTGAGCGATGGCGCACCGCGTTCCCGCAGTCGAAACTTTTGGCCAGACTGAGTGCCCGGCGGAATTCGTAGCTGAGCTTTTCCTTCCACAGTCGGTACCTGAATCTTTGCTCCTAATGCTGCCTCGGGAACCGTGATGGGCACTGTCGCATAGATATTGTCGCCTTTGCGTGTGAAGTATCTGTGTGTACCGACGTTTGTGATGATGTGCAGATCTCCCGCGGGCGCGCCCATGCGGCCACCTTCACCCTTACCCTGAATCTTCACTCGCGATCCTGTTTCAACACCGGCAGGGATTCGCACTTTCACCGTTTCATTCTTCGCCACTGTGCCCTTGCCCTTGCATAACGAGCACGGCGAACGTCGCCGTCCGCTGCCTTCACAATCCGAACACTCCTGGGAGAAGCGAAGGCGCCCTCCGGCTTTCTGGACCTGACCACTTCCCTTGCATGTCGAACAAACGACGACTGGACCACCGATGTCACCTGCACCATTGCAACGCGGGCACTGTTCAGATCGATTAACGGTGATACTGGTCGTGATCCCTTTGATTGCTTCTTCGAATGACAGCGCCAGTGGCATCTCAATGTCGGCACCCTTCCGAGGTTGTGGTCTGGGAGGTTCTCTGTCTTTGGAAGCACCGCCACCAAAGAGTTCCGAGAAGATGTCTTTAAAACTGGTTCCGCTACTGCCAGATGAAGTGGTTGAGCCCCAATCGAAACCGCTGAAATCAAATCCCGCTGTGGTACGCCCGCCCGTGGATCCGCCGGGCGTTGCTCCACGTGCAGCAGCGTCGGCGAGATTGTCGGAGTATTGACCAAACCGATCGTAAACGGAGCGCTTCTTTGGATCAGAAAGTACGTCGTGGGCTTCCGAGGTCAGCTTAAAACGCTCCTCAGCCTTCTTGTCACCCGGATTGACGTCAGGATGGTACTTGCGCGCGAGGCGACGGTAAGCCTTCTTGATGTCCTCCGGCTTAGCGTCGCGTTTTACGCCTAGTACTTCGTAGTAGTCCTGCTTGGACATGGGTTATTTGCGATTGATTGTCGATTGTCGATTTGCGTTGAGCAACAGTGCTCCCAATGAAAAGGCGGGATGTAACCTCTTTCCCGCCTTTCAATCATCAATCGGCAATCGGCAATGTCCTCACTTCTTATCGTCAACGTCAACATACTCAGCGTCGATCACGTTGTCGTCACCACCGCCCGATGCACCCGCTGCAGCGGCCTGATCTTCAGTGCCGGCGTCAGCCGTTCCACCCGAGGTAGCAGACTGCTGGTACAGCGCTTCAGCTAGTTTGTGTGAAGCACTCTGTAGTTGATTGAATGCCTCGTTGAGTCTATCGACCCCACCTTCGGCAAGTGCCTTCTTTGCTTCAGCGATTGCCGTTTCAACGTCACCCGCAACTGCTCCAACTTTCTCACGGTTGTCGTTGAGGGTCTTCTCCATTTGATAGGTGAGACCATCCAGACGGTTGCGCGCTTCGATCTCTTCGCGCTTCTTCACGTCGTCGGCAGCATGAGATTCCGCATCCCTCATCATCTTGTCGATTTCGTCCTTAGAGAGACCAGACGATGACGTGATGGTGATCTTCTGCTCGCGTCCCGTACCCATGTCTTTGGCCGAAACGTTTACGATGCCGTTGGCGTCGATATCAAAAGCTACTTCGACTTGCGGCATTCCACGCGGTGCGGGCGGAATTCCAACAAGATGGAACTTGCCGAGGGTGCGGTTATCGCTGGCCATCGGTCGCTCACCTTGAAGTACGTGCACCTCCACCGACGTCTGATTGTCAGAAGCGGTGGAGAAGATCTCTGACTTGCGCGTAGGGATCGTTGTGTTGCGCTCGATCAATTTTGTGAACACACCACCCAGCGTCTCGATCCCCAGGCTGAGCGGGGTAACGTCAAGCAAGAGGATGTCGGTCTTCTCTCCCGAAAGCACCCCTGCCTGAACCGCAGCTCCGATTGCCACAACCTCATCGGGGTTAACGCTCTTGTTTGGTTCTTTGCCAAACAGATCCTTCACCATCTGCTGGACCTTTGGAATGCGTGTAGAACCCCCAACGAGAACCACCTCGTCGATCTTCTTCGCATCGAGTCCCGCGTCTTTGATCGCTTGCTCGACTGGCGACTTCAATCGCTGAAGAATCGGTTCCGCCAGTTGCTCAAACTTCGCTCGCGTGAGTTTCATCGCGAGGTGCTTTGGTCCAGATTGATCTGCAGTCACGAAGGGGAGATTGATCTCGGTCTCCATCGTGCTCGAGAGTTCAATCTTCGCTTTTTCAGCCGCCTCTTTAAGGCGTTGCAGCGCCATCTTGTCAGCGGAAAGATCGATGCCCTGGTCCTTCTTGAATTCTTCGATGATCCATTCGATCAAACGCTCGTCGATATCGTCGCCACCGAGGTGCGTGTCGCCGTTGGTCGACTTGACTTCAACAACGCCTTCACCGACCTCAAGGATCGAGATATCAAAAGTGCCGCCGCCAAAGTCAAAGACGGCGATCGTTTCATCCTTCTTCTTGTCCAATCCGTAGGCGAGGGCAGCTGCCGTAGGTTCATTGACGATGCGCATTACTTCGAGACCGGCGATCTTGCCGGCGTCTTTGGTGGCTTGCCGCTGCGAATCGTTAAAGTAGGCCGGGACGGTGATCACCGCCTTATCAACCTTCTGGCCCAGGTAGTCTTCCGCCGACTGCTTCATTTTCTGAAGAATGATCGCGGAGATCTCGGGCGGGCTCCATTCCTTGCCACCTGCGACAAGGCGGACATCGCCGTTGCCTGATCCCTGGACCTTATAGGGAACTTGCTTAATTTCTTCAGTCACCTCGTTATAACGGCGCCCCATAAATCTCTTAATTGAATAGACTGTGTTTTCGGGGTTCGTCACCGCCTGCCGCTTGGCCACTTGGCCAACCAACCGGCTGCCGTCTTTCGTGAAGGCGACCACGGAAGGAGTGGTACGCCCTCCCTCGGAGTTCGTAATCACTGTGGGCTCGCCGCCTTCCATAACGGCCACGACTGAGTTAGTCGTCCCCAAATCAATACCAATAATCTTGCTCATTGCTGTTTGCTCTCCCAAATTTAGTCGGCCGCGTCAGTAGTCAGGCCTGGCAAGATGGCTGCGGCTTCTGCTTCAGTGCTCCCCATTTCCCCTGTAAATGCACTTGTCTCGCCAAGGTTAGTTTAATCGCGCCCCAATATAATATCTGAGTGAGTTGTTGTCAACTTTTATTAAGGTGGTCGTTAAGGCTCTGCAGGTGTGGAGATTATGGGGGGTGTGGCTAATCGGCTTGCGCACCGCTCTGGCGGCGATCCTCATTCATCAAGCGAGAGACGAAAAAGATGTAGTGGAGACCTGACAACACGGCCAGGGCGAAAACCACGGCGTAGACGGTCGGCAGGTAGTAACCGGTGCCATAGGGAAAGCTGGCAGCCAGCATCACGGCGGCAATTCCGATTATCTGGACCGTCGTGCTCACTTTTCCAAGCAGAGATGGTCTGAATCCGCGAAAGCCCGTCATTATGTTGATCGCAGCCGCTCCCACGATTATGAAAACGTCCCTGCTAATCACGGCTACCGTGACCCAGAATGGTATGGGAAGGTGACTAGGAACGGGTTGAGGGAAGACTGCTCGTAGGGACAGAACCACAAATGCCGTCACGAGCATCAGTTTATCGGCGACGGGATCGAGGATCGTTCCCAGCTGCGACTGTTGATCAAAACGCCGCGCCAACAGACCATCTAGTCCATCCGTAAGGCCGGCGAGAACAAAAACAGCCAGGGCCAGTGAAAACCGCCGGTAAAAAATCAATGTGACAAAGACCGGTATCAACACCATCCGAAAAACGGTGAGCATGTTGGGAACGGTAACTATCCGGGACATTTATGGGATGGGCAATTGGCGTTCGGCGCCAAGTGGATTAGTGATTCGAAAGCCCGAAGGCGGGGATAGGGAAGTTAAAAAGCTGTGCGCAGTTCCAGGAGCGATACTTCGGGTGGACAGCCATATCGAATTGGCAGGACTACAGTCCCCAAACCTCGCGTGACATAAATCTGTGTTGCTCCTTGTCGCGCCAGGCCTCGAAGTAATCTACGGCGGGGTCTGCCAGACGCACTCTTTTCGGATCGCAGCGCCACCTGCCCGCCATGTGTGTGGCCACTTAGTACCAGATCAACTCCCGCTCGTGCCGCACGACGTAGAATGATTGGATTGTGCGCCAGCACCAGCTTCATCTCATTCTCGGTTGATCCGGCGAGTGCCAACGATAGATCCTCGAGCCCGACCATCGTGTCGTCGACTCCGGCTAGCCAAAACGATGCGCCCAGTTGCTCAAAACGCATTCCCTCATTAATCAGCACGGTTATTCCTTCCGCGCGGAAGAGGTCAGTAATCAACGCCGCATCAGTCCAATGGTCGTGATTGCCGAGGACGGCGTACACGCCATAGCGTGCGCGGAGACGTCCGAGAATTTCGGCGCAGGGCGCCGCATACTCTCGCTCTTTTGAAATGTAGTCGCCGGTTAATGCAACAACATCGGCGTCGAGGTCATTTGCCCGGTCGACAGCACGTTCGACCTGTTCTCGGCTGGTAAATGCGCTCAAATGAATATCTGAGAGCTGAACGATGCGAAGTCCGTCTAATTGTTTGGGGAGACGATGGAGATGAATCTGACGGTGTTCAACCGTCAGCATGTATGGCTCAGTTAAGGCGGCCCGGGCAGCTTGGGTCAGATTCAGTGCCAACGTTCTAAGTGGGGTCTGCGGCCCTCCGGCGCCCAAAGGCGTGACGCGACCGCGTTGTTTCCATCTGATTGGAGTCGCCATTTGTTGAACAGGATTGCTTGAACTGCTTGATAAATAGGGCCGCTTTACTCTGCCAATAAACGCTGCCCCGAAATTTGGCGCATTATAGAGACCCCCGCCACCGGTAAGCAACCTTGCAACATAAAGAGAACCTGTTTTAGCCCGTGATCATTGCTGTAAGGGCCAAAAAATGGGCACCAGAAACATGACGATGGCAAACACCAGAATCGTCAAAATGGACCCCACCTTGACGAAATCGAGGAAACGGTAGCGTCCCGGGGTATAAATCAGCACGCAAGCTGGCTCCAGCGGGGTCAGAAACGAGCAAGACGCCGCGTAAGTAACGGTTATGGCAAAGGCGCGCGGGTTCAAACCGAGCGAAAGCGCCGTTTTGATAGCGATTGGTATCATCACCAGTGCCGCCGCCTGATTCGACATCGGCTGGGTCAGGATGATTGTCATCAGGAAGAATCCAGCCAGCACCGCCAGCGACCCGTACCGCCCAGTCGCCCTGACAATCAACTGCGCCAGGTACTGATCAGCTCCCGTCTTCTCCATCGCCAGTCCAAAGCTCATCATGCACGCAATTAGAACAATTAATCGCCAGTCGATCATCTCGTAGATTTCCTGCGGTCGAACAGCTCTGGCAGCCAACAGAATCAGTGCGCCAACCAGGACGGCGACGGGCAAAGGAACGATGTGGCTGATCGACATCAAGAGAAACACTGCGAACGCCACGATGGCCCACCGACGTTTCGATGGCCGCGCCTGTCTTTCGGATACCTCTTCCAGTAACAACAGGCGGCCTTCCGCCGACAGATCTTCTACGTTCTTACGATTGCCTTGAATTAAAAGCACGTCGCCAAACTTCAGCGAAAGAGAACTCATCTTCGACATTAGGTTCACACCGTGTCGATTGATTGCGAGCACAATCACGCCATAACGTTCACGCAGTCTCAGCTTCTTAAGGTTGCGACCGATGAAGTCTGAACCTCGCGGAAGCATTGCTTCAACGAGTTCTGTCTGTTCATCTTCGAGTAACGCATCGCTCAACTCAAAATCGGGTTTGATCTCGATCCCGGCTTCGCTCTTGACTCGAAGAATGTCCTCTACGCGTCCTTCAACCAACAGAAGGTCGCCGGCCTTGATCCTCTCGTATGGGTTCGGGGCAATTCGGAATTGCTGGGTTCCGCGTAGGATTCCCACGACGTTCAGATCCAATTCATCGCTGATGCGCGCTTCGGAAAGGTTCTTTCCGATCAATGGTGAGCCATCAAGCACCAGAACCTCAGACATGTACTGACGAACATGGTACTGCTCGGTCAAAGACCTTGCAGGCTCTCTTCTCGGCAGTAGATGCAACCCGATTAGCAGCATGTAGAGCATGCCAATACCAACGATGACAACGCCGACGCTGGTGAGTTCGAACATCGAGAAAGGCGCGATATTGTAACGGGGCAGTGCGCCGCTGACAGCCAGGTTCGTGGAGGTTCCAATAAGCGTGCATGTGCCTCCGAGAATTGCACCGAATGCCAGCGGCATCAGGAGTTTGGACGGACTGATGTTTCTTCTGCTGGCAATTCCCAGGACAACGGGAAGGAACATTGCCGTAGTTGTCGTGTTCTTCATCACTGATGCGCAAATAGCAGCGACGACCATGATCATCGCCGCCATCCGAAATTCACTCTCGCCGGCGATTCCCTGAAGACGTCTGCCAATCACATCAACTACGCCAGTTTTCGCAAGGCCACCGGTGAGAATGAACAAACCGGCGATTGTGATCACGATGTCGTTTCCAAATCCGGCAAAAGCTTCGGCGGCTGACAACGTGCCCGTCAGAATCATCGCAATCACCAACAAGATTGCGACAATGTCGATGGGAATCCGTTCCGTCGCAAATAAGACCAGGGCGAGGAAGAGCAACGACAGGAGGATGGCAATTTGAGTAGTCATCAAATTCAGCGCGACCCGTGTCCGTCCGAGCTTATGGGTCAGGCGATTCGGGATTGACGAACATATATGATTGATTCGATTAAAACATAAGGACTCTTTGTGTCGAGGCTGTGACGCCACACCTTCAGGAAGAATCTCGTGTGCAATAATGACGGTCTTTCACGGTCTATAACATGACGCGAACCTTAATCGCAGCAGGCGCATCCGGCGTCACACTCCTTTTATTCTCCCTGGCTTCTTTATTTGCCGCGCCAACCAGTGTCGAAACTGACTCGGGTCATGGTCTCGATCCGCTTGTTCTCATCGGAATCGCCGCGATGTTAGTGGTGGCCAAACTCGGCGCCGAAGTTTTCGAGCGTTTGAGCCAGCCGGCGGTCCTGGGCGAATTGGTGGGTGGAATACTAATCGGCAATCTGGTTCTTTTGAACATAAACGCGCTGGAGGGAATCAAGACCAACCAGATCATCGCGGCCCTGGCGGAACTCGGCGTGATCATCTTGTTGTTCGAAGTGGGCTTGGAATCAGATTTGAAAGAGATGATGGAAGTGGGGTGGTCATCTCTGTTGGTGGCCATCCTGGGCGTCGTTGCTCCTTTTTTACTGGGTTGGGCCGCGTCGTCTTACTTTCTTTCGAACGAATCCCGGCTGGTCCACGTCTTCATCGGTGCAACACTCTGCGCAACGAGCGTTGGAATTACGGCCCGTGTTTTTAAAGATCTCGGCAAGCTCACGACCAGAGAAGCGCGAATCATACTTGGCGCCGCAGTAATCGACGATGTGCTTGGGTTAGTAATCCTCGCGGTCGTTGCGGGCGTGATCAAGGCATCTGCAGCGGGCGGATCCCTCGCAATGATTGACGTGATCGTTATCGCTGGGAAGGCACTGGTCTTTCTAATCGGGGCGATCGTAATCGGACAGTTCGTCGTGCCGCATGTTTTAAGAGGAGCCGGACGACTTGAAACCCGAGGTGTGTTGTTGACGCTCGCTCTTTCGTTCTGCTTCCTGTTGGCGTGGGCGGCTTACAAAGTGGGATTGGCGCCAATTGTGGGGGCGTTCGCCGCAGGGTTGGTACTCGACGAAGTCCATTACAAGCACGCACGAACCCATGTTGAGAGAGATCTTCACGACCTGCTGCAGCCGGTTAGCGCGGCGTTAGTACCGATCTTCTTCGTCTTGATGGGGATGCGAACCGATCTCAGATTCTTTGCTCGTTCTGAGATCCTTGGTTTTGCGTTTGTTCTTTGCGTTGTTGCGATTATCGGCAAGCAGATCTGTTCTTTCGGTGTTGTCGAACGTGGCATAAATCGTTTGGCAATCGGTGTCGGAATGGTCCCTCGCGGTGAAGTCGGTTTGATTTTTGCCGGGATTGGAGCGACGCTTATGTTGCCGTCGACGAATGGGGTTAACGAACCCGTGATTAGTACAAGCACGTTCAGCGCGGTGGTGATCATGGTGGTTGTGACCACACTCGCTACGCCTCCGGCTCTCAAATGGGCGCTTGGCAGGAAGAGTGATCAGCCGAGCAGTGAAGATAAATGAGCTGCCCCCAGAAGTTTTTGCTAATCGAACCAGGGAGGTCAATCGTGAACCAGAGGGATCAGCGCAAGGTAGGCATTCCCGCTAGACCACGCGGGCAGGAAACGGGATTTGGAAATAACCCGGATCAGAATCTGCAAAAGATGGAAGACACTCCGGCAATCAGAGGCCGGCGAAAGAACGTGAACAAGATGTTCGCAGACAAGTCTTCACAACAAGCTGGCAGCGACGCGGTAACCCCAAGCACCACTTCACCCTCAACAACAGCAATGCATACTGATGCAAAGGGTGAAACTGGTGGCGAACGGGTTTTTAAGAAACGACTTGCAAAGAAACGAAGCGCTCGCTAATTAGACTCGCTAATTAGGAAAGGAAAGGCGCGTCAATACGACGCGCCTTTCGTGTTCCTCAACTTTAACGACACTGGTTATTCGACGACCCAGGTATCGCCACTATTGATAAGTTTCTCCAGACTGCCTGGTCCGGACTTCGTCACTGCCGCACCAATCTGTTCCACCATCATCTCCTCATACGTCGGTCGTTCCACAGCACGGAAGATTCCAACCGGTTGTGGGAAATCGGGATATTCCATTCGCGCCAACATAAACGCGACCGACGGATCATTTAGGTAAATATCGTGGACCAGCAGATCGTTTTCTGTGATTCCGTTTTCGCCAATCGTGACGACTTCCGGCAAAGCGCCGTTCATCCGAATGCCCCTGTTTCGATCTTTCCCAAAGACCATTGGCTTTCCATGCTCAAGATAAAGCACTCGGTCCGGACGAACTGTCCTTTCGGCAAAAGAATCAAAAGCGTTATCGTTGAAGATGTTGCAGTTTTGATAGACCTCGATGAACGAGATGCCTTTATGTTTTGCTGCTGCTTCAACAACCGAACCGAGATGTTTGACGTCGATATCGATCGAGCGGGCCACAAAGGTTGATTCACTGGCGATGGCCAACGAGAGTGGATTTACGGGATAGTCAATCGCTCCGGCCGGTGTTGACTTGGTCCGCTTACCAAACTCAGAAGTGGGACTGTACTGCCCCTTCGTCAATCCATAAATCCGGTTATTGAAGAGAATGTAGTTGATATCCAGATTGCGACGAATCGCATGCATAAAGTGATTGCCACCAATCGACAGCGCGTCGCCATCGCCGGTGATTACCCACACGCTCAGCTCTGGATTCGCACACTTGATACCGGTCGCAACGGCTGGCGCCCGACCATGGATGCTGTGAAATCCGTAGGTATTCATGTAGTACGGGAATCGCGATGAGCAGCCGATACCAGAAACAAAAACAACCTTCTCGCGTGGAATGCCGAGTTCAGGCATCACCTTTTGTACGTTGTTCAGGATCGCGTAATCGCCGCAACCTGGGCACCAGCGTACTTCCTGGTCTGAGATGAAGTCTTTCTTTGTTAATTGGCCCGGGGGTGGTGCGACTTTGAAATTCACATTGCCGCCTTCGCTTTCCGCAGACACCGCAGTGTCAACGAATTGCTTGTTCCCGTTTCCGCCGTTAACGTTTGTGCTCATTCCTGCTCCTTTGTGCTTCTATTCGGCAAATATCTCTGCTATGGACATTTGAAACCCGGGATCACATTGCCGCTCACAAATACTCCTCAACCTTTTGAACAATCTCGCGAATCTGGAAAGGTCGGCCTTTAACTTTCGAGAACGGCACGGCGTCGACCAGGTATCTCGCGCGAATCATTGTGCATAGCTGGCCAAGATTCATCTCAGGCACGATCACTGTTTCAAAGCCACGCAGAATTTCTCCCAAATTCTTCGGGAATGGATTCAAGTGGCGAAGATGCGCCGCAGAAACACTCTTGCCTTCGGCTTGTAACCTCTCAACAGCTGACGCGATCGAACCGTAGGTCGATCCCCACCCAAGAACGAGAACCTTGCCGGTTGCTGGCCCGAACGTTTCAACTAACGGGATATCATTCGCAACACGATCGATCTTCTCCTGACGCAACTTCACCATTAGCTGATGGTTCTCAGGATCGTAGTTGACGTTGCCGGTGATGTGTTGCTTCTCAATACCGCCGATGCGGTGTTCAAGACCGGGAGTTCCGGGAACTGCATATGGTCGCGCGAGTGTTTCAGGATCGCGCGCATATGGCATGAACGTCGCCGGGTCATTCGCGAACTTCACTGAGATTGTCGGCAGATCCGCAACCTGTGGAATCGCCCAAGGCTCAGCACCGTTAGCGAGATATCCGTCAGACAGGTAGAAGACCGGCGACATGTACTTAACCGCCAATCTCACTGCTTCGATTGCCATGTGGAAACAGTCGGCTGGAGTCGCCGGCGCAACCACGATTGCGGGACATTCGCCGTTTCTGCCCCACACCGCCTGGAAAAGATCCGCCTGTTCCGTTTTGGTGGGAAGTCCCGTCGACGGACCACCTCGTTGAACGTTTACGATCACCAACGGCAACTCGGTCATCACAGCCAACCCAATCGCTTCCTGTTTCAGCGCCACACCCGGGCCGGATGTACCAGTCAAACCGATTTGGCCGGCAAAGCTGGCGCCGATCGCCGCACAAACCGCCGCAATCTCATCCTCAGCCTGGAAAGTTTTGACGCCGAAATTCTTATGACGAGCGAGCTCGTGAAGAATGTCTGACGCCGGAGTAATCGGATACGAACCATAGAAGAGCGGCCTATCGGCCAGTTGCGCTGCCGCTACAAAACCGATCGCTGTCGCTTCGTTGCCGGTGATTTTTCGATACTTGCCTGGCGCAATCTTCGCTTTTCGAATCGTGTAGTGAGTTGTGAAAACCTCAGTCGTGTCGGCGAAGTTGTATCCCGTCTTTAACGCAATCTCATTCGCCTTACCCAACTCTGGACTCTTCGAAAACTTGCTTCTGATCCAGCTGAGCGTGTTGTCCATCGGCCGATCGTAAAGCCAGTAGAGGACGCCCAACGCAAAGAAGTTTTTCGAACGATCGATCTCCTTACGCGAAAGCTCAACGTTGCCCTTCAACGCATTCATATTCAGCGTGGTGATGGGCAACTTGTGCACTCGATAACCCGCGAGCGAACCATCTTCGAGGGGATTTGAAGCATAGTTTGCGTACTTCAAATTCTCGGGAGTGAAGCTGTCCGTGTTCACGATGATCGTGCCGCCTTCATCCAGGTCGGCAAGATTGACTTTCAGCGCGGCAGGATTCATGGCCACCAGAACATTGGGCTGATCACCTGGGGTCTTGATGTCCTGGCTCGAAAAGTTCAGCTGAAACCCGCTGACACCGGGCAAACTTCCGGCAGGCGCGCGGATTTCGGCCGGAAAGTCTGGCAGCGTCGAGATGTCATTCCCGACGACGGCCGACGTGTTCGTGAACTGGGTCCCCGTCAACTGCATGCCGTCCCCAGAATCTCCGGCAAAACGAATCGTGACGGTTTCAACTTCTTGGAGGTTCTTTTCGGTTCCCAGAGGCGGTTCGATAACAGTGCTCATCGGTTTTTACTCTTAAACCCTTTCAATTTGGTAGGGATTAGACTTGCGATCGAGTGTGCGGGTTGTTTGTTGGGTGTTCACTTAAATCAATGTGCTGCTGCTTGATGTGAAGCAACACGATTTACCGCCAAATTCTACCAGCAAAGCCAACACTGCCAAAGCGCAAGTATTGTTCGTAATTCGATCCGCTCCTCGCACGACGTCTTACGAGATAACGAGACAAAGTAATTAATATTCAAACCCCGTGCCCAACGAAAAAGCTGAGGTCTGTTGCTAATTCTCACGAGAATGCGGCGTTTTGCGAATTAAGCTGCGAAGGATTCCGCAACACCATCTCTTTTATCTTCGCATGCGCATCGCTTTCAACTCATCCTCGTAAGGCGACATTTGGATCAGCTTGTTGATGATATCGGGCAAGACTGTCATGGTGGACTCGATCTCTTTCATTGTGTTGTAACGACCGAGTGAGAACCTTATCGAACCCTGCGCGGCAGTGTAGGGAACGTTCATCGCCTTCAGCGTGGGCGATGATTCATGAGTGGTAGAATGACAAGCAGAACCGGTCGAGACACACACTCCCGCTTCATCCAGCATCCTCAGAATGTTCTCGCCTTCCACATATTGAAACGAGATATTCGAGGTGTTAGGCAATCGTTTGGAACGATCTGCCACACCGTTAAGCGTGGCGTTCGGAATTTCGGCGAGGATGCGATCTTCGAGCAGATCTCTCAGTGTCCTCATTTCTTCATGCGCTGCGGGATCTCTTGCGAGATCGGAAGCTGCACCCAGGCCGACGATGTTTGGAACGGCCGATGTGCCCGCACGCCTTCCTCGTTCCTGACTACCCCCGATTATTCCAGGCGCCAGCAAAACACCGTTTCGGATGTATAGCGCGCCGATACCTTGTGGGGCGTGCAGTTTGTGTCCCGACAGAGCGAACAGGTCCACTTCGGTTATGCTCAAGTCGATCGGGATCTTTCCCACTGCCTGAACACCATCGACATGAAAAACGGCGTCCGAATGTTCATGCACTATCTCTCCGATCTCTTTCATTGGAAACAACACACCTGTTTCGTTGTTCGCCAACATGACTGAGACGAGTGCTGTGTCTCGCCGCAGCGAGTTCTTGAGCTGCTCGAGATCCAGCTCGCCATCACCGTTGACTTCCAACCAGGTGACTTCGTAACCCTGGCGTCCAAGTCTTGCGCAGAGATTTCTGACGGCCTCGTGTTCGACGAGTGTGGTCACGAGATGTTTCTTGTCAGGGTGGGCCTCGAGAACACCACGGATGGCCCAGTTGTCTGCTTCAGAGCCGCAAGAGGTAAAGACGATCTCGTTTGAATCAGCCGCACCCAAAAGTTGGGCCACTTTGCTGCGTGCGTGCTCAACAGCCTGTTTCACTTGTTGGCCCAACGAATGTGCCGATGATGGGTTGCCGTAGATTTCAGTTAGATAAGGATGCATTGCATCAAACACTTGTGGCGCGATGCGAGTCGTTGCGTTGTTGTCCAGATAGATCATGATTGTTGGTTTTTGGTCTTTTGGTCTTGGGCCACTGCAATTGCCGATTGCCAATTGCCGATTGTCGATTTCGTGAAATGGACCGTCAGATTTGTAATCCGACAGTGGGTAACCGGCATTCTCGGAAGTCTTCAATCAGCAATCGGCATCGAGATTCTCGTAAGTCGTCAATCGGCAATTGGCAATCGGCAATTGGCAATGTATTGAACCTGATCGAGAACATCTTGAATCAAGTAATGACAAGATCGACATCCGGCGCCAGCATTGCTCGCCTTTGTCACTTCTGCGACTGTCAGCAGTTGCCCTTTGCGTATCGCCTTCTCAATCGTCCCTTCCGAAACACCGAAACAGCTGCAGATGAGCGGATCATCTCCCGACCATTCAGCGCGAACCAAGTCACTATGATTTCTAATCGCACACAACAATGCCTCGCCGGCTAATGTGGCGCAATGCTCTCGTCCGCTAGGCGCTGGTCCGAGTTCGAAATCATTCTCCGCAGACTTTTGCACTAACGTTGCCGTTTCGGCCGTTGTCTTGCCCTTCGCTTGTTCCGTAAGTAGCGAACACGCAGCAACCAACCGACTACAACCTGCCGCCTTGAACTTTGCATCGCGAACGATTTGGTGATCATCAATGCGCAAGCTGACGAGCAGGACCGCTCCGCATTCTACGGAGCCTGCCCGACCGATAGCCTCTGGTGAATCCACGGAGCCTACGTTCAGCGGATTTAGGAAATGTTGTCGCGCCTTGCTCGTCATCAATCGTTAGGCTATTGAGAGCGATAATGAAAGTCTAGTTTGCAGGAGCTTGGTCAGTTTTCCGGTAGGGTCTTTGGTCTTTGAGGCTCTGCACAAAAAGTCTTTAGCGCTCAGGCTGTGCCGCACCCTTGCGGTAAGCCTTCGGCTTACGGTTAGTCCGATTTTTGTGCAAAGCCAAACCCAAGACCTAAGACCAAAACAAACGAAGCCAAGTTCGACATCGAAGGCTCGGCAAGGCATAATTCGATCACTGTAACAATACGTCTCGTCCGGCAAAGGGCGGCTATCGGGACCCATTAATCTCCGCAGCGATAACACAAAATTTATGTCAAACGTAACCGAAGAAGTAGTTCTCGATACATTGCGTCAGATTAAAGATCCCGATCTGCACAAAGATATTGTCACACTCGGGTTCATCAAGGATTTAAAGATCGAAGGCGGCAACGTCGCTTTCCGCATCGTCCTTACCACTCCCGCATGTCCAGTTAAAGATCAGATGGAAGGCGCCGCGAAGGAATTGGTCAGCGCCATCCCCGGCGTCACCTCGGTAAGCGTCACGATGGACGCAGAAGTTCCCAAGGGTCGTGGGCTTGGCGAGAAACTGATGATCGAAGGCGTTCGCAACATCATTGCTGTCTCGTCCGGCAAAGGCGGAGTGGGTAAATCAACAGTCGCCGTAAACATCGCCGTCTCGCTGGCACTTGATGGTGCACGCGTCGGTCTGATGGACGCAGACGTTTATGGTCCAAACGTCCCGATGATGTTGGGTGCCGGAGATGGGCGACCGGAAGTGGACGTCAACAAGCTGGTTCCGATTCAGGCTTATGGCGTGAAGATCATGTCCATGGCGTTTCTTCAGCCGGGTGATAAGCCGATGATCGTGCGTGGTCCAATTCTGCACGGCTTAGTGAAGCAATTCTTGTCAGACGTGAAGTGGGGCGAACTCGATTATTTGATCGTTGACATGCCTCCCGGGACAGGAGACGTTCAGTTATCGTTGGCCCAACTCGTTCCGGTGCAGGGCGCGATCCTGGTTACAACTCCACAAGACGTCGCAGTCGCGGATGTGCGAAGAGCACTGCGAATGTTTGAGACCGTGGCCGTTCCGGTCCTCGGGATTGTTGAGAACATGAGCTACTTCATCGCACCGGACACCGGGAATCGCTACAACATCTTCGGCGAAGGGGGCGGTCAGAAACTCGCTGGAATGTATAGCGTGCCTTTCCTCGGTTCTATTCCTTTGGGCATTGAGGTGCGCGAGGGGGGCGACCGCGGTGTTCCCGTCGTCATTAGTAACCCGAACTCACCACAGGCACTGGCATTCCATCAGGTCGCTGAAGAGATGGCCCGTCAGGTGTCGATCGAGGCGATGAAACCCGAACTTGTCGTTTTGGGTAAAGGCCAGTAAACTTTATTTGCGATTGTCGATTGCGGATTGATACCTTTGATCAATCACGCAACATGGCAAAGAAATAAGAAGGAGTAAACTCAAAGATGTCAGCAACAACTGCCCCGCCGGTACAACTCAATGTGACAGAGTCGGCCGCGACCGAGATCAAAAAGTTTATGGCCGGTGAAGAGGGCTTACCGGAAACGGCTGGGCTGCGCGTGCGCGTGGTTCCAGGCGGCTGTTCAGGTTTTCAGTACAGCTTGAATATCGAGGAAGAGTCTCGCCAGGGCGATTTTGTGCTGAACGAGCATGGTGTTCGGCTGTTCCTCGACATGTTCAGTGCTCAGTATCTAAACGGTGTTGAGATCGACTACGTTACCGGAATGATGGGTTCAGGTTTCACGTTCAAGAATCCAAACGCCACCGGAAGCTGCGGCTGCGGGTCGTCGTTTACAGCATAACTGATGTTGGCAGACGTCGTTGTCTGTCTCTTTTAAAAGCGCGGTGCGTGATTGCGAGGCTCGGTGGTCCAAGGACTTCGAGCCTGCTTTCATTCTCGCGCTTTTATTTTGGCAAGAGAGTCAATACCACCTGCGGTAGCGGGTGGATCGTTACGAGTAGCTTGCTGCGTTGAACCCCATGAATGTCCATGACGCCAGTCCTTCAGACATCCCGGTTATCCGCCAGCTCTTTCATGAGTACGCTGACTGGCTTGGCGTAAATCTCTGTTTCCAGAATTTTGAGCAGGAGGTCGCCAATCTTCCAGGTGACTACGCGCCTCCCGATGGTCGGCTGTTGATAGCAGGGGTTCAAGGTGAGATTGCTGGTTGTGTGGCGCTAAGGAAAATTGGACCAGGCATCTGTGAGATGAAACGACTCTACGTGAGACCTGAGTTTCGCGGTCAGCAACTGGGTCGGCAATTGACAACGCGAATCATTGAGGAGGCGCGACGGCAGGGCTATGAAAAGATGCGACTTGACACTCTGCCAGGTAGGATGGACCGAGCGATTGCTATGTATCGTTTGTTAGGCTTCTACGAAATTCCCCGCTACTACGATAATCCTTACGACGCCGCGATCTATATGGAGCTGGTGTTGGATTGATTGGTTGGTCAGTGGTCAGTTGTCCGTGGTGGGACGTTGGTCTTGGGTCTTGGGTCTTTGGTCTTTGGTTTTTGGTTTTTGGTTTCTGGTTTTTTGAGACACGGTCCGGGGGCACGCCTTCAAGACCAAAGACCCAAGACCAAAGACCCATAAACCAGGACACAAACCTAACGCCTCTCCGCACAATCGACAATGACACTGTTCCTGTGCCAAATTCTCAACCGCAATCAAATTCAGATTCGGGAGTGACTAGATCATGCCTCAAATTCAGGCTGAGACAGCCGAAGGTACCAAAACTTTTGAAGCTCCGGCCGGAAAGAAGTTGGTTCTGGCAATAGAAGACGCTGGAATCGACATTCTTCATCGTTGCGGCGGCAATGCACGATGTACTACATGCCGCGTGGAGATAATCGAAGGCGATCCAGAGCCGATGCGTGAATTGGAACAGAATCGACTTGCGGTCGAAGCAGAGTTGGCTGACAACATCAGACTTTCGTGCCAGATCCACCTTGACTCCAATCTCCACGTGCGTGTTGTCAATCAAGCCAGCGTACGAGGGATGGATGCTGGGCCACGACCGTTGGATGAATAGTCCCTTAGTGGTCGCTGGTCAGTGGTCGCTTGGGGGTTCGGTCTTGGGTCTATGGGTTTTAGTTTGGGTCGTTTCGTGTGATCGGTGGACAGTGAATTTGTTGTGATCGATCCACTAAATGACACTAAATAATGCGAGCCAAACCCAAAGGCCAACACCCAAAGGCCAAAGCCCCAAGTCCCAAGACCCTTCATTGCATCACATCTGGTCTAGGTGTAATCTGCGCCCGTAACACCAACAAATCCAGACAGACCGATGGTTTGTCAGCAATCAATGAGACATCTGAAGACTTTTCACTTCAACGTCATGGAGGTCGTATGTTAATTGAGTCAACTGTTCATCTCCCCGTCAGTCTGGCTATGTTTCAAGAGGTGTTTCACCCACCCGACAGCGCCGCGTTGATGCGGGTCATCTTTCGCTGGGTCCATTTCGTCGCGGGCATCACCTGGATTGGATTGCTCTACTTCTTCAATCTGGTAAATGTGCCGGTCCAGAAGAAGCTTGACGCGGATACAAAGAAGAAAGTTAATCCAGATCTCTTATCGCTTGCGCTCTGGTATTTCCGTTGGGGCGCCGTGTTTACGGTTCTCGCGGGACTTGCCTACTTTGCGATGTACATCCTCAAGACCGACGTCAACAACGCGAACACGCTGGGCAATGGCAATCTGAACCTTTGGTGGATTTTGGGAGCGTGGTTGACCTATCCAATCGTCCTATTCCTGCTCGAGTTCCTGATTATCAAGAAGGTGCCAGGGATCATTAAGGACGGAAGGATCTTTGCCGTGGTGATGTTTGTACTGGTCGCAATCGTTACGTACGGGCTGATTAGGTTCTACACTTCCGAACTTATGGTTGGCGGACAAAGCTATGCCAGCAATAAGACCTACTCTATCGGAATTGGTGGAGCATACGGCATGGTGATGTTGTTGAACGTTTGGGGAATCATCTGGCCCAACAATAAGCGCATCATCGCGGCAACGGCAGGGACCGGTCCGGCTGCGGCACCCGAACTCGCGCGACAAGCGTTTATCGCCTCCAGAACCAATACCTGGCTATCGCTGCCAATGCTGCTTTTCATGGCCACATCACACGGCGATTGGGTGATGTTCGGAACTTAGGCGTAATTTCGTGGTCGGTTGTTCAAGGGGTTTTCGTCTTGGCTCTTTTGATCGCAGTTTCCTGTGGACCAATTCCTGGTAACCAGGACCAAAGGCGAAAACAACCGACCACGCGTCTGTTACCCATCCCTGCAATCTTTCTCGCCACATTAAATCCTCAGCGTCACAACCGATTCGAGACAAAAGCCCCATAGTCTCGAATCTGGAGGTGAGCAATGACCACAAGTGGTTCTTACACAGCAAAACAATTCAATTTAAGTGGCCTGAAAGGCATTTCTGATGAAACGCTCGAAATGCACTTCAAACTCTATGAAGGTTATGTGAAGGAGACCAACAACCTCACTAACCGCATTTCAGAATTCATCAAGGATGGAAAGGTCGATCAGGAAGAGATGCCCGGTTACTCGGAACTGACAAGGCGTCTCGGCTTTGAATACAACGGAATGGTTCTGCATGAGTATTACTTTGATAACCTGGTGAGTGGAGGCGGAAGCGGCGATGCCGAGAAAACGTCGCGCTTTGCGACTGCGGCTGAAGCGAGTTTCGGAAGCTACGACATCTGGAAGGCTGACTTTGTCGGCATCGGTAAGATGCGCGGCGTTGGTTGGGCCATCTGTTACGAGAATCCGAAAAATGGACGTCTCTCGAATCACTGGATCAGTCTACATGAAGTCGGAAACGTCGCCGGCTTCACTCCAATACTCGTAATGGATGTTTGGGAGCATGCATTCCTGCTCGACTACAAACCGGCCGAGAGACCGAAATACATCGAAGCCTTCTTCTCAAACATCAATTGGAGAACGGTGGACCAACGATTGGTTGTTCCTACCGGAACAAAGCGC
>DATBMP010000154.1:0-3855 GCA_036554845.1 Pyrinomonadaceae bacterium | reverse complement strand
CAACCTTGATGCGTGCCAGGCGCAATGATGTTGCCCTGACGTCTCAGAAGAGTTAATTGCAACGAACAGGGTGGCGCCCAGTTTTCGACTCAGATTTGCGCACCTATTTGATCCCCGTATAATTCGTGTCACGTATTAAGCGATGACGGAGTAGTAGCCAAATGAAGCGTCGTCAGAACCACCTTTTCACCTCACTCTATCTAAAACTCGTTGTTTTGTTTCTTATAGTTGCTTTCGCTTCGTCAGCATTTCCGCAAGAGACGACTGTACCAGCCAAACGACCCCGCAAGGTTTTTCAAAGCGAAGCTCAACAGCCCGATGACGTGGTTAAGGTTGATACGGAACTGGTTTCAGTTGACGTTACCGTGCGGGACGCAGAAGGTCGCCCGATCAAAAACCTGCAGCAGAAAGATTTCAAACTCCTGGCGGATGGAATCGAACAACCGATCTCGTTCTTTCAGGTTGAAAACCGAGGCGGTCAACCTCGCCCACTGGCGCTTGTTTTTGCGATTGATATCTCCGGCAGCATGACTCCGAATGAGATGGAACGTTTGCGACAAGCGCTAAAAACATTTTCTGCAAAGCTGTCAGATCATCCAGTGGCCTATTCGGTTGTCGCGTTTGGAATGAATGTGAAGGTGCTGCAAAAGTTCACCACTCAACGAGAAAAGCTCGACCGTGCCTTTGACAAGATTTCCCGCGAACCCAATGGCCTCTCTACCCACACCTACGATGCGGTCGATGATGCGATCCGCTTACTGGTACGACAAGCCCCGCGCACTCGCGAACGAAAATTGATGAAGCGAGCAGTGCTCGTCATCACGGACGGATTTCCAGTAGGTGACACAGTATCTGCTCGAACAGTAATTGAACGTGCCAATGCGGCAGACGTCAGCGTCTTCGTTGTCACTCTTCCTTCTTACTCGCGATTGATGGCATCAACGTCGGCAGCTTTGCCGACCCCCTTGGACGTTAGTGGTCTGGCAGAGTTGACCGGTGGAACCAGTGTCTATGCGGAGGAGAGGAGTTACAACACTCTATTCACCGCGCTGGCGGAGGAGGTAACGTCAGCTTACACGCTCGCGTTCTATCCGGTTGAGGAGAAAAGGCGTGATGGCAAGTTTCATGAGATACGGGTTGAGGGACCACCAGGGTTGGTCATTCAGCAAAGCCGCCCGGGATACCACGCGACCAAACAGTAATGCCCGATAGTCTTAGTTTGTCGCTTGGGAATTCGACTAAACCAAGGTTACCGGGCATTGCGTCTCTTAGAAAGAGACTTCAGTACTCGTCGTCTTCTTCGTCGTCGTCGAGATCGGCTTCCTCAACGATATCCAGCTCGACAGGATCGAGCCCAACAATCTCCAATTCAACTCCACACTCTTCACACGCGACAATCTCGCCTTTGTCAGTGTCCGTATCTACGTGGACATCTGCTTCACACTCGGGACATGTTCCGGTCGGCACTTCTTCTACCTCCAGCGAAAATTAAAGGCAGGGGTGTCATACAAAAGCTGACTACCTCCACCCTATAAGTAATGATCGGTAGCTGACAATCTAACCGCGCCTGCCATATTTTGCAATACTCTTTTCGAACGACTTATTTGCAGAGATGGTACCCGTAGATTCGTCGGTGATAAGACCTGGAAACCATGTGAATCCAATCTCAAAACGATTCCGGTTGAGAGTTCACTTCGGCACAACGCTTTTTGCTATTACCTCTCCCTGCTCCGCCGCAACAACGATTCATCTGTCGGGAATTGACGTCGTCCTTTTTGCACCGTTGTTGGGCCATTACTTTGAAGTTTTCTCTCACGGGGCGGGTTTTTGGGAAACAACCTTCGCGGTCAATCGTTAATACATTGGTGGCGCGTGTGCTGGACCGTAGTTTGCTGTTGTCGCTCGGTAATAAAGGACGTTTATTCAATAAGTCCTTGCTTTAACTTTTTACTTATCAGAGGATGTTCCTTGGATCACCTCAGATCCGCACGATACGAAATGACCCTCTTACTCCCATGAAGATAAAAACCCCGATTGCTCGTTTCAGTTGGATCGTCCTTTTGGCTTCGATTCTTGTTGCACCCCTCCAAGCTCAAACTCGCCGCCCAGGCGCGCAGCAGAAGACACCGGCAAAGCCCGTCACCCGAGAAGTGGTTCCCACTTTCGAAACGCTACTCGCGGCTGATAGCTTCAAGGTATACGGAGAAATTCGCGGCGTGGGCCAGTTGATTCGGTCGCAAGCGATTAACGATCTTCTCGAGCCGCTGATGAAGCTGAGCTCGCCACCAAAAGAGTTTAGAACTTTGGTGACCTGGCTACACACACACGCGGATCAACTTGTTACTTCGCGCCTTCTTTTTGCTTCCTGGCCCTCCAGACCAAAACTGCCGCAGTTCATCGCCGCTATCGAGTTCTCATCGCCTGAAGAAGCGCAGAAGTTCGAGCCGCGACTCCGCCAGTTTCTTCCGCAGATCATCCCGTCGCCCTCGCCAAGCCCGTCACCAAGTGCGGCTCCTCCGGGAAATCAACCGGCGACCGAATCTGCGAAACCATCGGCACCACCTGCACCCCCCTACGTAATCAAGCAAGCGGGCACGTTGGTTTTGATTAGCACATCGACTTTTACCTTCAAGAATCTGAGACCCACGAACAGCAAGCTGCTGGTAGAAGATCCGGAGTTTCGTCAGGTGCGCGACAGGTTCGCTTCCGAACAGACGTTTCTGTACTTCGACATCAAAGGGATTATTAAAGAGGATGAAGAGGAACAATTAAAGCGACAGAAACAGTACGAAGAGGAACAGAAGAAGCGCGAAGCCGAGGTCGCTAAACAACAGAAGGAGGCGGAGGCCACTGAAGAGCCGGAAGTTGTTTCACCCGACGATGGATCTCCAGCGATTGATCCTCCACCGGGCACTCTAGCCGGCGGTGAATACCAAGTCACAACACCTGAGGGTACGCGAACAGTGGTCGCCGAAGGACCATCTCCGATGGATCTGGCGTTCTCTGCTTTAATGGGCAGCTTTTTCAGTGGTTCGTCCAAATGGCCGGTGGCAATCGGACTGGGAATTGCGCTCGATAACGACTCGCTGAATGCAAAGGTCTTGCTCGTCAATCCACCTGAAGCAAAAGGCGGCATCTTGCCGTTTGCTCCGCAGTTGATCTCCGGGCCGCATATCACGCCTTCCGCTGCTTCAATCTTACCGGCCAATACCGAAATGTTTGCCACCCTTTCACTCGACTACGGATTAATCCATGACGGCATACTTAAAGCCCACGCCGATATGGTCCAAGCCATGGAGAAAGTGCGGCTCGAGTCACTTGCAAAGAATCCCCAGGATGCCGCCGCTTTCGAAAATCAACCTGCTTCACCCTTTGCCGCTTATGAAAGATTGCTGGGTCTAAAGATCAAAGAGGACTTACTGCCTCTGCTCGGCAACGAGATAGCGATCAGTTTGCCGTTGACGGAGATGTTCAGAGAGACGACACGTCCCGCATCCGGATCTGGATCGACTGGAGACGATGCAACTACAGTTGAAAAGAAAGCCAAGCCGGCACCAATCGTTGCCATCGCGGTTAAGGATCGTGAAGGCATCAAGACACTGATACCAAAAGTCATCGAATCCAGCGGATTAAAGGGGGCAGGGCTAATCGCGCAGACTGAGAAGCGCGACGACACTGAGCTGATCAGTTACGCGAACGCTTTCGGATATGCGCTGGTGGGTGATTTCTTGGTGGTCTCAACGGACGTGAATGCAATTCGTTACGTGGTGGACTCGTACTTGAATCACCAGACGCTTGGATCCGATACGCGCTTCAGAAACTCGACACGGTGGCAACCTCGGCAAGTTCTCGGTC
>DATBMP010000111.1:0-22465 GCA_036554845.1 Pyrinomonadaceae bacterium | reverse complement strand
GTTTTTCCAGCTGTCCGTAGTTTAATTTCTGAACAACCGGGTCTCCGGAACCGTTCGCCGGTAACTCGACCTCGATCAGTTCCTGCTTCTTACTTTCTGCTTCGCGACGATACTTGTCCTTGGCTGATCCTTCGGCTACTTCGATGTTGTAGTTGATAACTGTCAGTCGACCGCGTTGATTTTGAAATGGATCGGTCACGGCGTTGAGTTGCCCTTGAATGGTGCGCACTCGTTGATCGATCTCGCCGACTTCAGGTCTTACCTTCTCTTCTGCTGCCTTTGCCTCTTCGGCAAGGGTTTGATATTCCGCGCTGGCCTTAACCTCTTCCTCGGTTCTTCCGGCATTCCCCTTGATGCTATTCAAGTAGCGCGTGTACCGTGCAACAAACTCCTGCTGAATTCCCTTCCATGGACGTTGTCCAATTGCTTCGTCGTAAAGTGCCCAAATCAACGAACCGGTCATTAGCAACGCGCACAAAAGCATGATGCCACTCGTGGAGCGGCTCACGATCGGATCGTGGGCAGGCTTGTCGGCCTCTCTTTTTACCAGTGACTCTGTCGACTCCGGGGATTCAGCCACGAAGATCCTCCGCACACGTCAGATATTGAACCAGGGAGTTACCCACACATACTTGATTGTCAGAGCCAATCTCAAAATCAGTTTTACCGGCATTGCCAACAGGACGCTGATCGCGAAAAACTGAAATGTCAGGTACTGCAAAATGCTGGTTCGTTGCAGCAGTTTCTGTTCAAACTCGTCTTTCGTCGTCATCCAAAGCCAAATGCGTTTCCAGAAGGGCAGCGATCGATCAATTCGATCCATGCCGCCCCGCGTCATCAGCCAGTGGAAGAAGAGACCTCCGACAATGTAGAAACCACCGACAACCAATCCGCCAAAGATCCACTTCCAGGGTTCATTCGCCAGAAAGCCTAAAAACATGGCCTTGCCAATTTTGCTGGTGGCGATCATGTCGTGCAGGTCTACGTTCTTATCAAACACGACAGCGTTGTGATCCCAGGTCTGCCCCGGCCAGAACCAGATCCAGCCCGGCCCGCGAATAAAAGTCCCGATTACAATCAGCAAGATCCATTGCAGGAACCCGAGTCCAAACATCCAGATCGCAAACCGTCGTTGTTTGTAGGTGTAGTAACCGTTTCCCAGCGGGTTCGAGTCAACGTATGGAAACACCATCAATCCGACCATGATGATCGAAGGCATCACGACACCGGCAATCCACGGATCGAAGTAGACCAGCATCTCTTGCAGTCCCAGGAAGTACCACGGAGCTTTCGACGGATTCATGGTGAGGTTCGGATTGGCCGGCTCTTCTAAAGGAGCATTGAGCGTAATGGACCACACGAAGAGAATTACCGTCACGATCACTGCTGCCAGAAACTCAATTCTTACGAGGTACGGCCAGACGTGGAGTTCACGTGCCCAACCAGGTCGCCAAGGTTCAGCCTTGCGATGATGGGTCTTAGCTAATTTGGGATCGGTTTCCAGAGTCTCAATTAGTTGATCGTTGGCGCGCGATTGCTTGATGCCCAGCCAGGTAAAAAATGGTACGAGGAAGAGCATGGCGACGATCGGGACGTTATCGGGAGCCGAGGAGATCACCCATAGCTGATGCCAGTCCTGGACCGATAAGGCTGCCGCCGCGATCAGCGCCACGAAGATGCCCAAATAGATCAGCTTCTTGAGCTTCGGATTCATTCCCGGATTTTTCTCTATCGCCTGCATCGCTATTTCTTCTTCGTTACTTTCAATTCAGTCTCCAGCATCACTGGAGCGGGACCCGAGATGCCGCCGTCCTTTCTAATGCGCCAGAAATGAACCGCCATAAAGATCGAGGCCACCAGCGGAATGCCGATGCAGTGCCAGATGTAGGAACGAAGTAATGCGTTCGAATCCACAATCGAGCCGCCGAGAAGTCCAAAGCGAACGTCGTTGTAAGGTGTCATTCCCAGCTGAACGCCAAAGGGACCCTCTGAACCAAACATCGGGGTGGCGCGTGCCATATTCGTGCCGACAGTGACCGCCCAGAATCCCAGTTGATCATCGGGTAGCAAGTAGCCCGTAAATGAAAGCAGGAGCGTCAAGACGAGCAACACTACGCCAACACACCAGTTGAATTCTCGTGGCCGCTTGTAGGATCCGGTCAGCACCACACGAAACATGTGCAACCACGTGGTGATCACCATCAAGTGCGCCGCCCACCGGTGCATGTTTCGCAACAGTTTTCCAAACGGAACATCGTGCTCGAGGTACAGGATGTCTTTAAACGCGTCGGCCTTCGTCGGGTGGTAGTAGAACATCAAGAGCACACCCGTGAACGTCAGCACGATAAAGAGATAGAACGTGATCCCTCCCATGCCCCAGGTGAATGGATAGCGGACCGCATCACGATTTATCTTTGCCGGATGAAGATGCAGGAAGACGTTTGAGAGAATTGCGAGCGAACGATTACGGGGGTCAGAACGATCGTGCGAGACGCGGAAGATTGACTTCCACAGCTGTGTGTCTTGCGGGTCCTTATAAGTCTTTGCCTCCTCGATGGCCCGTTCTTTTAGGGCAGCCCCAGTTTCACGGACCTTCTGAACAAGGCCGGTATCAGACTTCTCACCAGTGGTTAACTGTTTTGTTTCTTGCTGCTCGGGTTTTTCCGGCTCCATGAAACCTCGTAGTTGTCCTCTTCTGGGCTAGTAAGCAGCTACAACTGAATAAATGCGCCCTTTTCTTCAAACTTGCCCTGAGTTCCTTTGGGCCAGTCGTAGAGTCGGCTGACATCGACGACAATCTGTCCCTCGGCGTCTAATGACACATGCGCTCGATCCATCGGCCGCGGAGCTGGTCCTTCGAAGGCAATCCCTTCGCTGTCGTAACCACTACCGTGGCAAGGACACTTAAATTTGTTCTCACTGGCTTTCCAATCCGGTGTGCAACCAAGATGAGTGCACCGTGCATAGATCACGAACAGTCGGTCTGATGTCTTGGTGACCCAAATCCGATACTGTTGCTGCCACTTCGTATCGACACCAAGTGCGTAGTCGTCTGGCGATCCGATTCGAAAGACGCTGGATGGTTCGAGAATTGAGCGCGGCAGGAAGAACCGCAGGAACATCAGGAAGCAGGTAGTCAGGAAACCCGCGATGCTCGCCCAAACGATCCGTCGACGCATCTTGTTGACGGGTGGATCGGGCCTGCTTTCGACGATGGGACCCGTCGGTTTAGGTGTAGCTCGCGCTGCAGACGGTGGTACTGTCCCAGTGTTACTGGCAGGTGGGGTAACGCTTTGTTCAGCAGATCTTTCTTGATTGATCTGGCTATCCAATTGCAAACCTCCATCGCAAAGGAATCTGCAATACGGCCCCGGGATGAAGAGCTCTTATTTACTTTTCAGTGCTTACACGTCGACTCAGAAACAGAGAGCGAATTATACAATTCCCCGCAATGCAGGGATTACTCTCTGCGAACCGCCGCGAATTATTAGCTTTAGCATGAAGAGCGCCGTGGCACTGTTAACAAATATTATGCGGCCCGGTGCGCGTATTTATAACCCGTTTCCAGATTTTCTGGCAAGGAGTTTCTAAAATTGCAGGCGTGTTAGCATGCAACTAGAATCAAGTTTTCAACCCTACAAACGCGAGGTTTAATTTTGTCAAAACAGCGAGTCGTGATCTACACACGCCCAGGGTGCCATCTCTGTGAAGAGGCAAAGGCGAACATGCGAGCGGCAGAGTGTGGCGGCGAATACACACTAGACGAAATAAACATCGAGACGGATTTAACCCTGTTGGAAAAGTATCGAAACGATATACCTGTCATTTTGGTGAATGGTGAAGAGGCGTTCCGTCACCGAGTCACGTCAGAGGAGTTCAAGCGAAAGATCTTTAGCTAGCGGGTTTCTCCTCTAAGATGTGCTGAGTGGGCATTACGTCAGCGAGGTGCAACCCTTCACTGAGCTGCTCGATCGAGGCAAACAACCTCTCTCGTTCCGTCTCATCGGCAGTTTGACGGTAGTTGTTCAGCAGATCCTTCAACGCCGCAAAGTCCTTATATAAACCGGCGTTTTCAATCGGCGGTGTGAGATAGGAGATCAATTCCGCGTACGATCGTCGCTTGGCAATCGAACCTTCAGAAGGGTTGTTGACGCTATAAAGATAGATGTTGGGTAGGTCCCCAATCAGACGGTCCGGCCAGCACTCACCTGACAATCCCAACTGCTTTCCTGGCATGAACTCCATCGCACCGTGCGTTCCCACGTGAACAACGGCGTCAACATCCAGCACCTTCGATAAAAAAGTGTAGAAAGCCATGAAGCCGTGATGGGGTGAGCTGCCGCGGGCCATCATCAATCGCATCGGATCTCCCTCATAACCAAAGGTCGGTTGTATCCCGATGAAAATGTTTCCCAGTTGGACACCCTGAATCAATAACTCGCCACCATGTGAATTGATCCTTCCTGGAGCTGGTCCCCACTCTTTCTCAATCTCATCTACGTAATGGCAACAGGCGCGGTATTCATCAACCGTCATGCGATGGGCAACGTTCGCTGTTCCCCCAAAAGGGTTCGTGCCAGCGCCGATTACTCTTTCGCGCAGTTCATCTACCGATGAAGGCAGATCGACAACGTATCCATCATCAGACATTCTTCGTAGCGTGTCCCACACACTTGGGAACACATCCAGGTCGGCCGCAGTGCCCACGTTGCCGCGGTTCGGTGGAAAACAGAAAAGCACCATCGCGATCTTTAGTTGATCACGCGAAGCCGTACGCAACCGATTCCAACGTGCAATTCTGCGTGCCAGGCGGCGACAGCGTTCCTCCAGGGCAACGGGTTCAACACCTCGACCCGGCAGTCCACCATAAACGAAAGGTTCGGTCGCTCCGTCGATCTCAGGAATCGCGATCTGCATCCCCGCCTGGACCGGATTCAATCCGATCTGCGACTCCTCCCATGCTTCGATCGTCTGCATGTCAAGACTCACTGCCGAGCGATAAGGACGATTAAGATCGGTAAGGAACTCAGACGCAGCCTGGCGATCGTTCATCGCTGGACCACCGACAAAGCTGAATCCAGTCAACGACAAGATCTGGCTGACCCGCGCCCGATCTGAAACTTTGTTGTCGTCAGGGGGCTTTAAGAAGAAGTTCTCCGACGCTTCACGATTGTCCATCAGAGTTGAGATGGCCGGTACAACGCTCAACCCTTCCGACTCAAGCGCGCGAATCAAGGTGTCGTAGTGTTGCGTGGTTTTACTGACAACCTGCGGCCGCATCAGCAAGAGGCCAATGGTCTTGTCAGGATGCAACACCGACTTTCCGGATCGCCTGACTTTGGATTTCGCGCGCGCCAGATACCACTTTTCGTAATCATCAAAGGACTGAAACAACTGTGGCGCGTCGGGATGATAGACAGCGACCGACGGCATACTCTCCGGTTGTGGGACTTTCAACTTCAACCTGCGCAGACGCTCGTCCGGTACGTAACATTTCAGCGCGTAGAGAACCATCGAACGAATGTTGTCGGGCGTTGGCTGCAGGAAGTAACAGAAGAGATAGAGATAGTGCTTTACATCACGCAGTGTGCCGGCGGTGGGAATGAAGCGAAGAATGCCAGGTAGTCGATCAGCTAGCTTGAGATAGTGGCCGTGACCGTTCTTTCGTTTGTTTAAATCTTTTCCTTTTGCCTGGTTGCCAACCCATGAGGCCACTGCTGAAAGAAGTGCGGTTGCTTTGCCTTTCTCTCCTTCTGAGGCGGATCGACCTGAGTACTTTGCGATGTCCAACTTGCCCATACGCGTGCGTCGCATCAACTCGGGCATGCAGTTGATCACGACAACCGCGTTATGCGTCGCTTTGCACTTTTCGAGCAGAGAGATCAGTTTTGCCGCGTTCTCTCCATCCATGACGTGGATAACGAACACGACCTCGGATTGCCGAAGATCAGATCCAACCACTCGCCATTCGTTCTCATCGAGCGGCGCGCCAAAATTATGAGCGCTGATGGTTAGATCGAGTGAGTAAGCACGATTAATCTCATGCTCAGCATTCCTGAGCGGCGCCAGCAAACTCGATCCGACGTAGAGAGCAGTAATCTTCATGTCGTCAGGAAGCACATCGCTTCGATAAGGATCGAACTACGCACCTCCCTGGAGTGCGGTGGCAAGCGTAGCGTGACACCGCTTTGGAATGTTCTTCGCTCCGAATCAACTCGGTGTCGCGAACGCGCTCCCAGGCGGACGATCCAAAGCGGTGTCGCGCTACGCTTGCCACCGCACTCCAAGGCGGCGAAACAACACGAAAAACCTGTCCTAATGAACACCCTCAAGTTGATCTTCGAGATCCTTGCTGATGTCGCGAAGCTTTTGCAGCAGGTCGTCATCAACATTCCAGTAACCTCTGCCTTGTGCTTCGAGTAGGCGACCCACCAACGAATACGCCGAGTCTGGATTGAGCTCACGCAATCGATTCAACATCGTCGCGTCAAAAAGAAACGTCTTCGCAACCTCGGTGTAAATCCAATCGTCAACGGCATCGGCCGTCGCGCTCCACCCGAAAGTATTCGACACGTGACTCTCAATCTCAGCCACTCCACGAAAGCCGTGCTTCAACATGCCTTCATACCACTTGGGATTCAGCGTCTTGGTGCGCGTCTCCAGCTGCACCGTCTCTGCCAACGATCTGATCTTCGTATCACGCGTCAAAGTATCTGACAGGTAGATTGCCGGTTTTGCTTGAGCGCGCTTTTCTACTGCCTTCGATACCCCACCCAAATATTCGAAGTAGTGATCCACATCAGTAATGCCGATCTCAAACGTATCGATGTTCTGGTAGGTGGCCTCCACCCGTCCCAACGCCAGGTCCATTGACGCACGCGCTTCCCTTCCTTGTAATAGTCGTCCACTGGCATCACGCCCATACGCAAAACACTTTCGCGTTACAAAGAGATCGCCCAGCGTCTCTTCATGCTCCCACTGTGAATCGGTAACCATGAAATTGACGTTCGTGCCGTAATTTCCCGGCGCGTTGGAAAAGACCCGCAGGGTAGCGTCACCGAAACTACTTAGCTCAAGCTCCATCTGTTCCAGCACGTGTTGCCTCACGTAATTCAGCTCTAACGGTTCATCGAGTTGGGCCACCAGTCGTACCGCCTTGTCCAACAACTCCATCGTCGGGCTGAACAGATCGCGGAAGATTCCTGACACGGTCATTACCACGTCGATTCTCGGTCGTTGCAACTCGCTCAACGGAATTGCCTCCACTTCAGTTGCCCGATTGAGTGAATCGCGAACCGGCTTCACCCCCAAAAGCCAGAGTGCCTGCGCTACGCCTTCTCCTTGTGTCTTGATGTTGTCGAGTCCCCACAACACCAGGGCCATCGCTTTGGGATAACGGCCATTCTCTTTTCGATAACGTTCGAGGAGACCGTTGGCGATGAGCTCCGCCCGCGCGAATGCCGTCGTCGAAGGGACCAGATACGGATTGACTGCGTGTGTGTTTCGTCCAGTTGGCAGAACGGAGGGATCTTGTACGATGTCGGCGCCTGGGCCGGCAGGAATAAACTCACCACGCAACGCGCGAAGCAGAGACTCACCTTCGCGGTTCGTTTCAAGTTGTTTCGATACCGTAGACAACAGTTGGAACATTGGGCTCGACTGGTCGCGATCTACATTGGCTTTCTCCTTCAGGAAATCTATCGCACGTTCCAATCCGTCCGTCACAAACAGATTCACTGCCCCTGAAACAATCGCGTCAACTTGCTCGCGTGCATTCAATCTCTCGGTTTCATGACCGGCGATACCTAAACCTTCCGAAGTCAAATCGTGTAATGAGCGCGCCCCAACCTCCGGGCGGTCAAACGCGGCGATCATTCTCAACATGTCCGCTTGATTGGCCGTATCAGATGGCCGGCCGAAAATGTGGAGACCCGTGGGAATCAGACGCTGCTCGATCTCCATCAACTGCTCATAAAGTTCAAGCACGCGTTCGTCGCGTTCCTTAGCTTCTTTAAGAGTTGATTGTGGTTTGGAACTCATCGAAGGCGATTAAGGTATGCGAGTAAAGTCTGCCCCCAGTTTTTGAGCCAGCTGCTGTGGTCCATTGTGAGAGATAAACTTGTTTCCAGTTTCGATCACAATCGTCGAAATCATGGCTTTGTGGATCTCATTACCAAGGCAATGCAATTCATCGGCAATAGTTTGGTCACGACTTTCACGATCCTCTGACTGAGCTTGGCGCAAAGAAACATTGGCGTTCCCGTCTGTGAACAACAACAACACTGCGCGGCCGTGGTTGGCAGAAGCCCGCTTTGCCACCTCGAGCGCAGCCGAGATGCCGGCCGATAACGGCGTACCACCGCCGACAGTAATCCCATCCAAAGCACGCTTTGCTCGCAGCATGCTTCTCGAGGGTGGCAATACCAACTCCGCATTCGTTCCGCGAAACACGACGATCGCCACACTGTCACGATTGATATAGGACTGGCGCAGTAGGCCAAGCGCCACTTCCCTCGCCCGGGTGATGCGGGTCAGGGCCATGCTGCCCGAGGCATCGATCGCGAAAATAAAAAGCGAGCCCTGTTTCTTACTGAATCGCTTGAAACGAAGGGCACTGAATGGAAAAGCACCTTCACCATGTCGATATCCGCTCGTCGCCAGGGCACGCAAAGTGGCATCCAACGCAATCCTGCTCGGACGAGAATATTCGCCTGTCGATAACGCGTACCTTCCACGCTTCTTGTTAAGCGTCTGTTTTCCCGAAGAACCTTCGCGCCCAAGTTTATGGTTTCCATTGACACGGTTCAGATCCAGATTGAAGCGATGCTTACCATTAACTGTGGGGAGCTTCATCTCTTTCTTCTCGGAAGCCGAGTGACGAGCACGTTGGTCACTCGTTGCGTCTGAGGTCTGCTTAGTCGGGCGATTCTTCTTGCCGGCAGGCTGCCCGTTGCTTGAAGGCGAACCTGTCCCGCTGCTTGCAGGTTCACTCGAACCAAAAACCTTGTTCAGTGCTTGCTGAATGCGCTCACCGCTTCCGCTCTCTTCAAAAGGCTCTCGACGCAGCCTGTGTCTCAAACTGATCAGGGCAACACGTCGAACATCAGACTCCGACACCTTCTTTCGCTTCTCAAATGCCGCAAGCGCGCGTGCTGCTCGGGTCAACGTCAATTCCCCTCGATGACCATCCAGGTTAAGTTCAACACACAACTCGGCAACTTTGCGCAGTAGCGCACGGTCCATCTTCACTGACCCGAGATTCTGCTGCGCGCTGGTAATCCGTTTGCGGATTTGTCCTTGCTCGTCTTTGTACTGTTCAATAAATGACTCTCGATCATCCTCAAACGATGCACGCCTTTCGACGATCTCAATTCGCTGGTCAGGACCGTTCTCAGTTGTCACTTCAACATGTAGTCCAAAACGATCCAGCAACTGCGGTCTTAATTCACCTTCTTCGGGATTTCCGGAACCGATCAGAACAAACCTGGCGGGATGCTTAACCGAGATGCCTTCACGCTCAACCTGGTGTCTGCCAGTAACAGCCACGTCCAGCAGCAGATCAACCAGATGGTCTTCGAGCAGATTCACTTCGTCGATGTAAAGAAACCCACGATTTGCGCGCGCGATTAAACCGGGCTCAAAGGTTCTGGTCGCCCCTTTTAGTGCCCGCTCGATATTGATACTACCAGCAACGCGGTCCTCAGTGGCGCCCAATGGCAGATCCACCACAGCCACAGTCGAGCGTTCGCGTTGGAGTTTGCCGGCCGAGTCAACGCGTCGCTGACACTCCTCGCACAGGTGATCGGCGTTTGATGGATCACAACGGTAGTAACAACCGCGCACGACCCAGATCTGCGGCAACAACTCCGCAAGTCCCCGGACGGCGGTCGACTTTGCCGTTCCCCGGTGGCCCATGATCAAGACTCCGCCCAGGAGCGGGTCAATCACGTTCAGGACGAGCGCCAGTTTCATCTCATCCTGACCAACGATCGCGGCAAAAGGAAAAGTTGAACTCACCATACTTTGGTTTGAGAGTTATCAGACTTTGACGAACGGTCAAAACGATCGGAGTGGAGTGCGCTTACTTTTTAGCCGAAAAGAAGGGTGTCGGCAAGCGAACGCCATTCTTATGGATTGTCGAGTCGGTTCATCCGAGTCGAGGGCCGAAGTATTGGCTCTACAAATCTTGACGCTTCGAGTTCCCCTGGATAGGTGTAACAAAATTAGAACTTTTCATCCCTCCCCGCCACAAAAAAGTCTATTGACAGAAACAATTAACAGGAATAAATTCCGCCCACTCACTACTCATTCCGTGCCCAGTCGAATGATTCTCCCGACCCAGAAATGTGAACTTGTCTGGAACCAGTAGGTAGTTAACCGTTGCCTGGTCGCAACCCCGTAGACTCACCGAACGCAAGCCTACACCACGACCAGCCTTCAAGCAGGGTTCACATCCAAAACTGAAACTCCCCGCCTGCCTAAACCGCAGGCTCAGGGTTTCTATCTCACAAAGGTACCTTCCAACACTCCGAGGAGGGAGACTCAAAATGATTAAGCTAATCAGGGCCCTTGCGTTAGCTCTGTGTGCGGCGGCGCTGGCATTGCCAATGTGGATGCCAAGTTCCGTCGAAGGCCAGGGCGCAACGGAAGCCCTCACCACCGATATGGACGCCAAGACCGATGACCTGTTCAACGGCTTTGGCGTGAGGGGAACACCGGTAGACGAGTGCGTGGCTGAACCCGAGCCACCCACTCAACGTGGTAACGGCAGATTTGAAGACAACCTCTTCATTTTTGCCGAGCGTGAAACAGTTGACGACGGGTTAGGTCCAACCTACAACGACACCGGCTGTGTCGAATGTCACCAGGCTCCGGATGTTGGCGCATTTGGTCAACAGATGGAGTTTCGCGCGGGACATCAGACCAGCGGCGGCTTTGTAGGCGCGCCGGGAGGTCAACTGGTCCACGCTCGTGCGACCGACGCAGATATTCAAGAACACATTTCAACAGCCGAAAACATTAGAAGCTTTCGGCTAGTCATCAGCGCCCTCGGTGATGGCTTCGTTGAATGTCTCTCGAACACTGCTTTGCAAAACAACGTTGCGAACCAGCCATTCGCACAACGTGGCACGTTGACCGCCGTTCCGGTGGTTGAAGCTAACGGTGCCTTGCGCATCGGGCGCTTTGGTTGGAAAGCGCAACACGCCAGTCTCGTATCATTCTCCGGTGACGCCTATCTGAATGAGATGGGGATCACCAACCCGCTCGATGGAACCAACGGAGTTCAAGAGAACCCCGCTTCCACCCCCGGCGGAGTCGTGAATGTAACGGGACTGCCATTCGATCCCGTACCTGATCCCGAGGATGATGGGCTCGATGTGTTGGCGTTTGCCGACTTCATGGCCGCGACACGAGCACCCGGTCGTGGGCCGATTAATTCACAAGTGAACCTTGGCTCAGCCAGATTTGATCAGGTGGGCTGTGCAGTGTGTCACACCAGAACTTTTGTGACTGCTGCACCAAACACTCTGATCAATGGCGGGGCTTTTCGCGTTCCAGCAGCGCTTGGCAACAAGATAATCCATCCCTTTAGTGATTTTGCGTTGCACAACGTCGGCACTGGTGACGGCATTGTCCAGAATGGTGGACAAAGCTCAGCGAACCAGATCCGCACTTCGGCACTTTGGGGAGTCCGCGCGCGCAACCGTTTCATGCACGACGGACTGACAGTGACTATCTTTGACGCCATTCAGCGTCACGCAGGTCAGGCAACGGCGTCTCGCAATGCCTTCAACTCGTTGTCCTCATCTGATCGAGCGGCATTGATCGCATTCGTCTTGTCGCTATGAGACGCACTCGACAAACTGACGGTTCATGGGAGGGTTCGATGAGCCTTAGTTTGTCGAAGGCGGTTAACGGCTGTGAAAGGCAACGGAGCCAGTGGCACTGGTTGGTATTACAAAATGAGGGTTCACTGATTCCGTTGCCAACAGTCGCAAGCCTACGATGCTCGAGTAAAAGATCGAGTTAATCCAAAGCGGTGTCGCGCTGCGCTTGCCACCGCACTCCAAATCTCCACGGAGGTCAACAATGGAAGCCGAGCCCACCTGCCATCGATCACGTGCACTCAAAACAAGCCTCGTTCTGATTCTTGCGCTCGCAGTCGGCGTCAGTTGTACAACGTCACCACAACAAGCCGTCGAAGCTCCACCGACTGCGCAATTCACTTCAACTCCAGAGCCTCCACAGTTAACTAAACTCCCACCGAAATTGATTGAGGTCCAGGATGCTGTAAAGCGTGTCTTTAAGGACTCTGTGACGATCGACACCGAACACATTCCGAACTTTCTTGCTGCTGATTTCAACGGTGACTCTTCTCAGGACATCGCAGTCATACTGAAACCCGCACCCGGAAAGATCGACCATGTGAACGAAGAGTATCCCGCGTGGATGTTGAGAGACGCCTCCATCGACACTGAGGCACCGTCTGCACCTCTTCAAGTTGGTGAAAATGAAAAGCTACTCGCGATAATCCATGGCTATGGGACAGGCGATTGGCGAGACCCTGAGGCAACTCAAACTTATCTCTTGAAGCATGCGGTCGGTCAGCAAATGCAGCCAATATCGGCAAAGGAATTTCTGGCGACCGGCCAGGGAAAGAATCTGCCGCGCATCCACGGAGACTTAATCCGCGCAGTGTTTCGTGGATCGTCCGCGTATCTCTACTACTCGGGCGCATCTTATGTCTGGTATGACCCAAAGACGTTCAAGGGCGAGCCGAAAAAGCGAATGGTCCATTCGCGACGTGTGAATTGAGAAGGATACTCGAGGGAGGGAAACACAATGAAAATGACTCTTGACAAAATTCAACTACTAATCTGCGGCGCGTTCATTCTTTCATTGAGTTCAGCGGCGGCTGCGCAACGTAATGAGCCGCAGAGGCCGGTCTTCAATCCAATGAGTGCCGAGGAGTTGAAATCAAAACTGGAAAGACGTGAGCCGCTAACAATCATCGATGTTCGTTCCAGCAGTTCGTACGCTGGAAGCGACAACCGGATTCGAGGGGCAATTCATGTGAAACTGAGGAGACTCGAATATCGACTCCGCTTTCCTCCATTGAAGGACGCTCCTCGAGATCGTGAAGTCGTTACTTATTGCGCCTGCCCTGGTGATGAAGCGAGTAACCGCGCCGCACAAATACTGAGCGAAGCCGGATTCAAGCGTGTTCGAGTATTAAAAGGAGGATGGCAAGCGTGGCTGGCAGTTCGCGGACAGGTGGAACCAAGACCCAGGGGTATGTAACGAGTTCGCGCATCGATCTTAACTGAGCTTCTAACGAGCCCCATGACAAGTGCCGCTACAGTCGGCTATCATCTAACCCCAGTCTCGTACAGTCTCTAATCTAAAAAGTCAGGTGAACACCTAAGCAGATCGGGCGATGTTAGAAGCCAGCAACCTAGCGTGTGTACGCGGCGGCCGACGCCTATTCACCAAAGTCAACTTTTCGTTGCCGGCGGGAACTTTCCTGCAGCTTACTGGGCCTAACGGTAGTGGCAAGACAAGTCTGTTAAGAATCATTTGCGGTCTGTTACCTCCCGAGGAAGGCGAGATTCGTTGGGATGGCGCGAATATTCACTCGCTAGCTGAGGATTATTTCACTTCGCTGACCTACATTGGCCACCGCAACGGGATAAAGGAAGAGCTCACTTCACTTGAGAACTTGCGGATCTCGAGTGGCGTCGCTGGCCAGGAGATTAGTGAAGAAACTGCTCGTACTGCACTGGAAAAAATGGGACTTAAAGGACGCGAGGATCTTCCGGCCCGATTCTTGTCTGAAGGACAGCGAAGAAGATCCGCTCTGGCGCGACTGTTAACTTCCGACACGCGACTCTGGGTGCTTGATGAAGTACTCACGTCGCTCGACAGCGTGGCAGCTAAGTTGATAGGCGGTCTACTCGAAAAGCATTTGAATGAGGGGGGAATTGCGATCGTTGCCACTCACCAGGAACTTAAAATCACCGCGGGTTCGTTTCAGCGGCTCGAACTTGCATAGTGGGCGCTCCTTCTACTCTTTCGATGTTTCGCTGGATTGTCTGGCGCGATCTAACACTCGCGTGGCGCAAGCGTGCCGACGTTCTTTCGACTCTCTTCTTCTTTGTAATGGTGGTGAGCCTCTTCCCGCTGGGGATAGGCCCAGAGATGCAGTTGCTTAGTTCAATAGCGCCGGGCGTGGTGTGGGTCGCCGCACTGCTGGCCTCGATGCTTTCGCTCAATCGGCTCTTTGCAAACGACTACACAGACGGAACACTCGAGCAGATGTTGCTGACGGCCCAACCGCTGTACCTGGTTGTGCTCGGTAAGATTCTGGCGCAGTGGTTGGTTTCAGAAGTGCCTTTAGTTCTGATCGCACCGTTGTTAGGTCTGCAGTTCGGGCTTGAACCGAATACGCTGCTGATACTCTCTGTCTCATTATTAATTGGGACGCCTGTGCTCAGCCTGCTTGGTTCAATCGGCGCAGCGCTGACATTGGGATTGAGGGGAAGCGGAGTTCTGATCGCCTTATTGATTCTGCCTCTTTATGTGCCCGTGTTGATCTTTGGAGCTGGAGCCGTCGATGCCAGCATTCACGGGATGAGTCCTTTGCCTCATCTTTACTTGCTGGGTGCGATTTCGGTTTTGTCGCTCGTCTTCGCACCCTGGGCGACGGCTACAGCGCTGCGCATCTCGCTTGAGTGATTTACGCCAACACTCCCGATTGGTTGAGGTCTGAACGGAGTGGATCGATGAATATTTATAAATACGCAACACCGACTGCCTTTTATCAACTGGCCGGAAAACTCATTCCGTGGTTCGCGATTCCAGCCACAGTGCTGTTCCTACTCGGTTTGTATATCGGGTTCTTTGTCGCGCCGACCGATTTCCAGCAGGGCGATGCGTACCGCATAATGTTTATCCACGTACCCGCAGCCTGGATGGGAATGTTTCTGTACGTGCTGATGGCTTTTTATGCCGGACTCGGTTGGGCTTTCAACGCTCGTTTGGCATCGATGATGGCCTCAGCGTTAGCGATCACCGGCGCGATGTTTACGTTTCTATCACTGGTGACGGGCGCGCTTTGGGGCAAACCAACCTGGGGAGCTTACTGGGTTTGGGATGCGCGGATGACATCAACGCTGATTCTGCTCTTTCTCTATATCGGCTTTATTTCGTTGCAAGCAGCGATCGACGATCCGCGTCGTGCTGACCGCGCCGGTGCAGTACTGGCAATCGTAGGAGTGATTAACGTTCCCATAATCTATTTCTCGGTGCAGTGGTGGAACACACTTCATCAAGGCGCAACGATTCGCTTGATTGGCAAGCCGACTATCGCGCCACCAATGCTGGCAGCGTTGCTAATCATGCTTGGTGCGTGCTGGCTTTACTCAGTTGCAGTTGTTTTATTGAGACTGCGTTGCATCATTCTTGAACGTGAACAGAACGCGGCAGTTGTCGCCGAGGTTGCAGCATAATCATGAACTGGACAGAATTCTTTTCGATGGGCGGCTACGGTTTCTATGTATGGGGCTCGTATTTGATAACGGCGATTCTGATCGGAGGTGAGGTGTTCCTCTTGATGCGCCGGAAAAAGAACCTGCTAAAACAGAATCGCGGTATTCATTCACTGGAAGGTAAATAAGATGAAAACACGTCATAAGCGAATAGCCTTCATTATTGCCGGACTCGCAGGACTCGGAATCGCTGCCACACTGATACTGAATGCTTTTCAAAGTAGCCTGGTCTTCTTCTTCAGCCCTTCGCAGGTGGTCGCGAAAGAGGCGCCCGTGGGGCGGACTTTTCGTGTCGGCGGGCTGGTCCAGGAAGGTACCGTGCAGCGCGACAGTGATGGTCTGACTGTTCGCTTCGTAGTTACGGATACTGCGCAAAGTATTCCAGTGGTCTACAAAGGAATTCTGCCGGACCTCTTCAAAGAAGGAAAAGGTTGTGTGGCCCAGGGCAAGGTTGGCAGCGATGGGGTCTTCTATGCAGACGAAGTGCTCGCCAAACACGATGAAAACTACATGCCTCCGGAAGCCGGCCAGGCTATTGATAAGGCGAAGCATGCGAAGGAAGCCAGCAAAAGCGTCGTCTACTAGTCCGTCAATTTCCCGAGATACCTTCGATGATTCCTGAAATCGGACAATTTGCATTAATCATTGCGTTGCTGCTTGCTGTTACCCAATCGACGTTCCCTTTGATCGGCGCTGCTCGCGGAAACAGAAGTTTGATTGCGCTTGCTGCCCCGGCTGGCCAGGCGCAGTTCATCTTTGTCGTGATTGCTTTCGGCTGCCTCGCCTATTCATTCATCACCAACGACTTTTCGGTTCTCAACGTCGCCACTAATTCCAACTCGAGACTTCCACTTCACTATCGTCTCGCTGCGTCATGGGGTTCACATGAGGGATCACTTCTCTTGTGGACCTTGATGCTGGCGCTTTGGACCGTCGCCGTTTCACTCTTCAGTCGTCATTTGCCAGACGAGATGGTTGCCAGGGTCTTGAGCATCATGGGTCTGATTAGCGTCGGGTTCCTGTTGTTCATGTTGCTCACCTCAAATCCGTTTGCGCGTCTGATACCTGCTGCGCCAGATGGTCGCGACCTCAATCCCCTCTTACAGGATCCGGCAATGGTTGCGCATCCCCCGATGCTCTACATGGGCTATGTTGGATTTTCCGTAGCCTTCGCTTTTGCGCTCGCGGCGTTGCTGAGTGGCCGCCTCGATGCCACGTGGGCCCGCTGGTCAAGACCATGGACCACCGTGGCCTGGGTCTTTCTTACTTGTGGTATCGCTCTCGGAAGTTGGTGGGCGTATTACGAACTAGGTTGGGGCGGATGGTGGTTCTGGGATCCGGTGGAAAATGCTTCTTTCATGCCATGGTTGGTAGGGACCGCGTTGATTCACTCGCTTGCCGTGACCGAGAAGCGTGGTGGTTTTAAGAGTTGGACCGTGCTGCTCGCAATTGCAGCCTTCTCTTTGAGCCTACTCGGAACGTTTTTAGTTCGTTCAGGCGTGCTGACGTCGGTACATGCTTTCGCCACAGATCCAAAACGCGGCGTCTTTATCTTAGCGTTTCTCGTGATCGTGATTGGTGGATCGCTCTTGCTCTACGCCTGGCGAGCAAAAAAGGTCGGACTGGGCAGCAAGTTCGACCTCGTCTCTCGTGAATCGTTGTTACTTTCCAACAATGTCCTGTTGACAGTTGCCGCAGCCTCGGTGTTGCTGGGAACACTCTATCCATTGATCGTAGATGCGCTGGGCATGGGAAAGCTTTCGGTTGGCCCACCCTACTTCAACAAAGTGTTCGTTCCGTTGATGGTTCCAGCTCTGTTTCTGATGGGCATCGGTCCGATTGCGCGTTGGAAGAAAGCAAGTCTGCCCGAGTTGTTCGTGCGTCTGCGCTGGGCCTTTCTGGCAAGTTTGACTGCCGCAGTGCTGCTGCCCTTTGTTCTGGGCCAATGGAAGCCACTCGTCGCGCTCGGCCTTCTACTCGCGATTTGGATCGTGGCGACGGTTATCGTGAATATCTGGGAGCGGGTAAAGATCACTTCGGGCCAGTTAAGTATCTGGCAAAAGCTGAGAATGCAGACACGTAGTTACTACGGCATGCATCTCGCACATATCGGCATCGCTGTATTCGTCGTGGGAGTAACGCTGGTGACGGGTTACGAAACTGAAAAGGACGTGCGCATGAACTTCGGCGAAACGGTCAGCATCGGTGGATATACTTTCCGACTGAACGGAGTGAGCCAGGTTCCCGGGCCAAATTACGTTGCAGCTCGTGCCGAAGTCGACGTAATCAAGAACGGTGAGGTCCAGCGCACCATGTTTCCTGAGAAGCGACAATATCTGGCCTCAGGAAACGCGATGACCGAAACGGCAATCGACAGCAACGTCTTTCGTGACCTTTACGTTTCGCTGGGTGAACCATTGGAGGGAAATGCGTGGAGTGTGCGCGTCTACCACAAACCGTTTGTTGTCTGGATCTGGGGCGGCGCAGTACTGATGGCGCTGGGCGGTGGTCTGGCCATCACTGATCGACGTTACGCGTTGGCGGCTCGCAAACAACGCGAGGCTAAGGATTCCGATGGCACGAATAAACCGGTGCCTTCACTGGCGGCAGCCTCAGTGAAAGTTGAGCCGGAACAAGCCGCTCCCTAAAGCTTTACGGAAGTGATTATGAGTCGTTATTTAATACCCTTAGCCCTCTTCGTGATCCTGGTGATTTTTCTGGCGATTGGTCTGGGCCACGATCCCAGGGAAGTTCCCTCTCCTTTAATTAACAAGCCCGCACCGGCATTCCAATTGGCTCAACTCGAGGATCCAACCAAAACTTTCTCTGCCAGCGAAATGCGCGGAAAGGTCTGGTTGCTAAACGTCTGGGCCTCATGGTGTGCCGCGTGTCGTGATGAACATCCTGTGTTGCTTGAACTGTCACGATCTAAAGCTGTTCCTCTTTACGGTCTAAACTACAAAGACAGGCGCGAAGATGGACTCGCGTGGCTGAGAGAGTTTGGTAATCCCTATTTGCTCAATGCCACAGACATCGACGGCCGCGTGGGAATTGATTACGGCGTCTATGGTGTGCCGGAAACCTATTTGATCGATCGCGAGGGCGTCATCCGATTCAAACAGATTGGACCAGTCACTCCGGAGGTGGTAGAAAACAAGATCCTTCCGCTGGTTAAGGAACTGAGTAAATGAAGTCCGCAGTCATCCAACTGTTGTTGCTCGTGTCGTTATCCTCCGTCGTGATCGCACAGGAGGCCCGACCCGTTGCAGACGATCCCGAGTTGGAAAAGAGGGTTTTAAAACTTTCGCAGGAGCTGCGCTGTCTGGTTTGTCAAAATGAAACTTTGGCGGATTCACGGGCGGACCTCGCCGTCGATCTCAGAAATCAAGTACGCGAACAGATGCGGGCTGGAAAAAGTGATCAGGAGATTGTTGCTTTCCTGACCGAACGCTATGGCGACTTTGTCCTGTATCGTCCACCAGTAAAACCTACCACCTATCTGCTCTGGTTTGGTCCATTTATCTTGTTACTCGGCGCGTTCCTGTTTCTGTATCGACATCTGAAACAACGGCGGAAATTGATTTCTGATGATCCACTTTCAGCCGAAGATCGCCGCCGTGCATCTGAGTTGCTGAAGAGCAGTCCGGGAAAGGAGACGGCGTGATTCTTTTCTGGGTTATCTGCGCACTAATGGCTGTTATCGCCCTGGCTTTGATCCTTCCTCCGCTGCTGGAACAAGCCGATGACAGGCACTCTTCAGAAGATTTCGATCAATCGAATATCGAGGTATATCGAGATCAAATTACAGAGCTGGAAGCTGACCTGCGTAACGGCATCGTAGCCCCGGATCAATTTCAACAAGAACGAGATGAGTTGGAGCGGCGCTTGCTCGAGGACGTTTCTGCCGCCAAAGCTCCAACAAAGAAAAGATCGAAACCGGTACCTGCCAGTCGTGGGCTCGTCTACGGTTTAGCTTTGGGTATTCCGCTTGCCGCTGTAGCTCTCTATCTCGTGATCGGCAACAAAGGAGCGCTGGCTGGAGCACCCACAACCGGACGGCCAATGTCGGGTGCAACCGGTACTACACCGCCCGGTGACCCAAATCTCAGTGAACAGCAGCGCATTGAAGCCAATGTCACTGCGCTCGCAAATCGTCTGCAGCAGAATCCGAACGACGCGGAAGGGTGGGCCATGCTCGCTAGCTCATACACCGCGATGAGTAAGTTCTCAGAAGCTAGCGAAGCATACGCAAAGGCAACAGAACTGAAGAAAGATGATCCGAATCTTCTCGCTGATTACGCATTCGCGCTGGCGATGAAGAACGGCCGAATACTGGCAGGCGAACCAGCTGCGCTGCTGCAACGCGCGTTGACAATCGATCCTGAAAACGCCAAGGCACTACAGCTTTCAGGCAGCGCTGCCTTCCAGGCTAAAGACTACAAGAAAGCGATCGGTTACTGGGAAAAGCTACTGAAACGAGCCGGACCAGAAACTGAATTGGGCCAGGAACTTTCAGAGCGAATTGCAGAAGCAAAGAAACTAGAAGCAGGCGGCTGAGGCAGTAAGAGAGGTAAACGAAAGCGGCGTAGCGCATCGCTTGCCGCACTCCAAAGAAAAACACATGACCAGAGAAAATCTACTTTTCGCCATCATCGGAATACTTTTCGGTTTTATCGTAGGCTTCATCTTCGCCAGCACGACCAGCCAGCGAAACGCTCCACCACCAACCGCAGTGTCAGGTAACTCAACAATGCCATCGGACCATCCACCGCTGGGAACGACTGGTCAAAGTAACCCTGCAGCGATGCAGCAAGAGGTCACAGCCCAACTCGAGAAAGCTCGGAACGAACCAAACAACTTTGAAGCGCAGTTGCGTGCCGCTGAACTCTACTACCAGATCCAGCGATACGATCAGGCGATCGAGTTTTTGCTGAAAGCTAACCAGCTGCGACCCGATGACTTTCAAACCGTCGTCAATCTTGGCTTGGTGAATTTGGACGCTGGTAAGTTTGACCAGGCTGAAAAGTGGTATCGCGCAGCACTCGTGAAAAAGCCCGATGAGGTTGTGGTTTTGGCAGGCCTCGCAGCTGCAACGCTCGGTAAGGGAGATGCAAAAGCCGCTGAACAGGCAATCGCGAAACTCGAGCAGGTCGATTCAACTAACGAAGATTTACCACGATTTAAGGATCGACTAGCGTCGTTAAAGAAATAGCTGGCTAAGGCGCGATCGACATTCGGGTAACCTGCGATAAAGCTATCCGCTGAACCCGACCATCTTTACTCACCACCACCACCTGACCGTTTTCAACCATCACCCGGCGCACGGTATTCATCGAGCGGTCTACCAGTGTGCCGTTAGCAGTTTCGATAACCAGACGTGGTCCAGCATCGGGTTCAGGCGATTCGGGCGGGGTTGGAATCTCCGCAGGTTGGTTACGACGTGAACCTCGACGACGTGGCGTGGTGGTCGTGGCAGACTCGGCTGGTTCCGCGGGCTTCTCTTCAGTGCTGGAACTTGGTTTCGCTGGTTCTGTTCTGGCACGTGCGTTTGATCGACGACTCGAGCCGCGACGCGAACGTGGACTTCTTGGAGACTCAGTTCGCGGTGCTTCAGCTTCTGCAGTTGGTTCTGTAGCTGTTGGTTGCGAAGTTTCAACCGGCGTTTCAGGTGTCGGCTGGGGCGTAGGTTCGGGTGTTGGGGCGGCAGCAACCTCGGGCGGTGGTGGAGTGGGCTCCTCGATTCTTGCGCCCACAGATGACACGCGACGACCCGTCTGTGAACGTGAGGAAAGAGTTATCGATTCGTCAGTCGGAGTTTGGGTTTGAGTGCCGAAGGTCTCAGGCAACGCTTCAAAAGTTCCGCCAAACCTGACCTGGTAGGTTCCTTCTTCATCGTTCGGACTTCGCGCTTGAACCCGCAGAATGAGGTCCTCTCGTTTGCGCAGAAAGACTGCCTTGGTAATCGGAGACGAGCTCTCCGCGTAAACCGTGAACTTCATCAGCGGTCGCAGGGTTCCAGCCGTGAAGACATCCACATCCCCATTCAAGTTGCTGCTCACGACCGTGATTAGCAGGTCACCTTTGTTACCAGCAAATGAATAGTAATGGTCTGTAAACCGAGCATCTCCGACGTCGCGAGCAACAATGCGCCCGATCACCTCTGTTGTGCCGACCGGTGAAGGGCTGTTGATGTCCAGCGATTGCGCGTGAACGCTGAGGTAATTAGAAGACAGCAGGAGAAGGAAAATACTGATCGACCAGATTGCAGGCTTGGTAACTCGCATTAACAACCTTCGTGGCAAGAGATCCAGGGGAACAAGTAGTGACTCTTGTTTGCTGCGAGAGAATATCAGATTCATCAAAGGAATCCGACTCGCTAAGACGCGAGTATAGTTTGACACACTCGATACTGCGCAAGCGCAGCAACTGGTGGATGGAAGATTCGACTTAACCTGAAGCGATCTTGACCCCGCGCAACTCAAGTCCACCATCGGCAGTTGGTGGATCGTCAGACTCAGACTATCCCAAACGCACCTGAGATTCTCTGAAGACCACCATCGGCAGTTGGTGGATCGTTAGACCAAACTAGTGCGTTCTTTTGAGGCGCTACCGGTCCGGCTTCGCCGCCGGATGTGAGGCGGTGGCTCTGCCCCGCCGTTCGCCTCCACTCCTTTGTTTGGGCTCCGCCCCTGGTTCGGTTGCTTAGATTGGGCGAAGCCCGTACCGGGGGCGAAGCCCATGGAAATAACTGCACCTTGCGGCGGGGCAAAGCCACCGCCTTGTATCTTCAAGTTATAACTGTTCTGCTTCGGGTAGCTCCCGAAGTTAGAAGGAGGAAGGGCAGCCTGCCCACGCCTTAGAGCCATTGAGCCTGTATGTGAGATTAGCTCTCTTCCTCCAATGACTCGTTCACCAGA
>DATBMP010000085.1:0-26995 GCA_036554845.1 Pyrinomonadaceae bacterium | reverse complement strand
CGCGAACGGCACAGAAATTCTGTTGTCGCGTGTCGGTGGAAACTTTCATGCTGTAGGCGCGCACTGCACGCATTACGGCGCACCGCTTGTGGAAGGGGTACTTAACGGCGAGCGCGTCGTTTGTCCCTGGCACCATGCTTGTTTCAACGTCAGAACCGGCGATCTTCAAGAGCCACCTGCCTTCGACGCGCTTCCTCAATACGAGGTGAAGGTTGAAAACGATCAAGTCATTGTGCGTGTGCCTCACGCGCCATCCGATCGAAGAACACCCTTGATGACTAAGCGAGATAAACAGAATGAAAAAGTGTTCGTGATTGCTGGCGGCGGAGCAGCAGGTTACACGGCGGCCCAAACTTTGCGCGAAGACGGTTTCACGGGCCGACTCTTGATGATTACACGCGAAGACCATTTACCGTACGACCGCCCAAATCTGAGCAAGGAGTACTTGCAAGGAAACGCCGAGCCTTCCTGGTTGCCGCTCCGTTCCGACGGTTTTTTCGCTCAACATGAGATCGAGGTCATACAGGGCAAAGAGATCCAGCGCATTCAGACAGTCGAAAAGACAATCACGTTTATTGGCGGTGAGGTCATCAGTTGTGATGCGTTGTTACTGGCAACGGGTAGCGAACCGCGAAAACTGCCGTTTCAACTTGAGAGTCAGGAGAATGTTTTTCTACTGCGCAGCTACGATGACTCAGATGCGATCATTGCCGCTGCCGAAAAGGGAAAACGCGCCGTAGTAATCGGCGCCAGTTTCATCGGGATGGAGGTCGCGAGTAGCTTAAAGGCGAGAGGATGCGAAGTGACGGTGGTGGCGCCGGATGAAGTCCCATTCAAGAAGATCCTTGGTGGGGAGATCGGACGTCTTTTTCAGAGCATTCATGAACGACACGGCGTCAACTTCAAACTCGGCCTTTCTGTCTCTTCTTTCGTTGGATCTACGAGAGTTACTGCGGTCCTCCTGGAAAACGGAGAGCGTCTGGACGCGGATTTATTGGTGGTTGGTGTCGGCGTCAAGACGGCGACGCGCTTTTTAGAAGGAGTTGCCCTTCACAATGATGGCGCCGTGATTGTTGATGAATACATGCGCGCTGCCGATGACGTTTATGCGGCTGGAGACATTGCCTACTTTCCATCTTCACTCACCGGAAAACATCAGCGGATAGAACACTGGCGAACGGCTATGCAACAGGGTCGTATTGCGGCCCATAACATGGCAGGCAAAGAAAAGGCGTTTGACGGTGTGCCGTTCTTTTGGACGCGGCAATTCGATGTTGGTCTGGTCTACGTCGGTCATGCTCAGGAATGGGACGAGATCGTCTATCAGGGTGAAGTTACAAATCAGGATTTCATTGCTTTGTATATTAGTGGAAACCGTGTGCTCGCAGCTGCAGGTATGAATCGTGACCAGGAGATGGCCGCGATTGAAGAGTTGATGAGACTGGATCAAATGCCAACCGCCGATCAACTCAAGCATCGTTCTGCCAACTTTTTGGAATTACTTAAAACGACTGGGTCCGCTGACAACCGACAAGTGACAACAGCTGTCGCTAATGACGTTATTGCCTCCGGAGTCACGCCGCAAATTCAACTTGGTTAACAAAAGGAGAAAAGAGAATGTCACAGGCAGCAGTCAGAACAAGATCCCGATCCGGGTTGGTGACCTATACACGCGGCGGTGGAAAGGAACTGGAAGGCCAATATGAAAAGCCGGTTGTTGTTCCGGCGGCCGACAACAATGACCCGACATTTCATGCCTGGGCCGATGCTCGTTTCGCAACCGACATCATGGCCGAACACGCGTTCTTCTTTGCTTTACTCATGCCGCCGGAAATTGCAGCGAAAGAGAGAGCGGAAGCGCTAGCCTACTCTGAAAATTTCTCAAACCTACACCAGCAAATTGACGCTACCACACCGCCGGAGCGTGCCGAACTAAAGAGGTTTGCTAATAACGTGGTAGAGCAGATCAAGCCGCTCACCGAATATAAAGCGAAACTCGGCGACGCGCAGCGCAGCGGCCAATTGCGCAGCCTCGTATGGCCTCTCTTCTTCGATCACACACAACATGAGGCCGAACGATGGACGCGCCGCCTCGAAACCCTGGCAGGTGGGGAGTCGGAGTTCGATCGAGCAGAGGTGACAACGTTCTGGACCAACATCATGGACGAACACTCGCGTTTTATCGCTCATCTTCTTGACCCGGATGAATATGAATTGATTGAACAGGCCATGAGTGCCAGTCAGATTTTCCAGGATCTGCATCAAGGAGGCATGGGCGGAGTGGCAGCAGCGGTGGTCCACGAGCCGGGTGCTGTAGTCAACTCACTGATCGACAATCCTGAAACCAACGCAGTTCTGAGCGCGGCTGAGACAATTCTCGATTTTAAGACGAAGGCGGCCAGGGGCATTGAGGCGGCTCGAATCAAGAGCATTATTGACCCACGTTTGGCCGACCACGTGCGACGCGAAGCGCTGAAGTTTATTGATGAATTGAAGCGAGCTGTTTAGTGCGGGGGACTGGTCCCGGTTCCGCAGATGTTACCGCTGTCGCCCGAGTTACGACGGGCGGAGCGGAGCCGGGAACAGAATCGAAAACACTACGTGCCCGACATCTTGGCTCGAAATTGAACGGTGAAGGAAGGTGAAATGAAGTTTTTTCTCGACACAGCAAACTTGAATGAGATTCGTGAAGGCGTCGCGCTCGGCCTGGTTGATGGCGTTACGACAAATCCCTCTCTGATAGCAAAAGAAGGTGGCGTTGACTTCCAGCGGCACCTCGCTGCCATTTGCGAGGTGGTGCAAGGTGATGTTTCTGCTGAGGTCACCAGCCTTGAGACGGAGGGCATGCTGCGCGAGGGGCGTGAGTATGCGGCCATCGCACCCAATGTTGTCGTTAAATGTCCCCTCACTAATGAAGGCTTGAAAGCAACACGCAGACTAACGGCTGAGGGCATCAAGGTAAACGTCACGCTCTGCTTCTCTGCGGCGCAAGCGATCCTTGCCGCGAAAGCCGGCGCGGCTTACATCAGCCCTTTTATCGGTCGACTAGATGACATCGGAGAGAATGGCCTACAGCTCGTCTCCGACATCGTGGAAATCTACAGAAACTACGATTGGAAAACCGAAGTGCTTGCTGCAAGCATTCGCTCACCCATTCACGTGATTGAGGCAGCCCGTGTGGGTGCGGACGTCGCAACGATGCCATTCAAGGTGATGTCACAACTGATTAGCCATCCTCTTACAGACAAGGGACTCGAAAAATTTCTCGCCGATTGGCGGAAAGCGGCATGAAGAAGACGGCGAGTATTTCAACTTGAACCCAGAAATAGAGCAACGCCTTAGTTAGCTTGCGTTGGATTGTTCCCCCGCCTTAACTCATGACCCCTGGCCTGTGGGCCCGTAAGCAGGTGCTAACTGCACGATGAATCGGCCTGGCTTCAGCTAAAAGGAGATTCGACATGTCAAGTCCACAAAGTGATTCTTCGCATAGGATCACGAATCCGCGCACTGCGCTCGAGAATAGAAACCGCAACCTCATAATGGCAATCAAGGTTATGTTTCTAGCAGGCGTACTTACAGTTGCCCAGAGTTATCTGTCTAACCAAAGCCAAGCCCAACGTGAGGAACGTAGACCCGGGCAAAACCAAACGGGATACGATAAAGAGATCAGCGACAACGCCCGGAGGATGATGGACCAGGGAAGACAGATCTTTCGCTACGACACCTTTGGTTCCGAAGACTTCTGGGGCGGAAAACTACGCTTGCATGAAGCGATTGCCGGCTCAAAGTTAGGCGGGGTAGGGAACGGGGTCAGTCCAAAGACCGCGCTGGCGCTAGGCTTGAAGGTTGATGCTGAGTCACTTCCGGCAAACCTCGTAGCGCAGATCAAGGCCGGTAAGGTGGATCTCGACGATCCTGCTACGACGGTTGCATTGATCAAATTAAACGCTGTCGTTGGTATCACGGGGTTTTTCAATACGGACGGGCGACTCCGCTCGATCGGCATTCAATGCGCCATGTGTCATTCCACCGTTGATGACTCATTCGCTCCCGGGATCGGCAAACGTCTTGATGGTTGGGGAAACCGAGATTTGAATGTTGGCGCAATCGTAGCCACGGCCCCGAACCTGAAGCCGTTCAGCGATCTTCTCGGCGTCGATGTGGGAACCGTGAAAGCCGTCCTTAACAGTTGGGGGCCAGGGCGCTACGACGCAGAACTGAACATGGATGGCAAAGCCAAGACTCCTGATGGCAAGACTGCAGCGACCATGATGCCGTCAGCCTTTGGCCTGGCAGGTGTTAACCAGCACACATGGACCGGCGGCTGGGGTACCGTGACTTATTGGAACGCGTACGTCGCAAACACCCAGATGTATGGCCAGGGAACTTTTTATGATCCGCGTCTTGAGAACTCTACGCAATACCCGGTTGCCGCAAAGGCTGGATGGGGACATAAGCGTGACGCTAAGGATCTGATCACGGCCAAGCTACCTGCTTTGCATTTCTATCAACTTGCCATGCCCGTGCCGAAGGCGCCGGCGGGTAGTTACGACGCGGCGGCCGCTGAGCGTGGGCAGACGTTGTTCAATAGCAAAGCCAAATGCGCGACTTGCCATGTGCCACCCATCTTCACTGAGCCAGGACACAACCTTCATAAGGCTGAAGAGATCGGCATTGACAGTTTCCAAGCCGACCGCGGTCCGGAACGACAGTATGTAACTACGCCGCTGCGAGCTCTGTTCGATACGCAGAAGATCCACAAGGGCGGCTTCTACCACGACGGCCGCTTCGCGACTTTGCTGGATGTGGTCAATCACTACAACAACTTCAAGAAACTTGGTTTGACGGAGCAGGAGAAGAAAGACTTAGTCGAATATCTGAAGTCGTTATAGGCCCAGGCAAATAAGGAGTAAATCATGTTGGTAGAAATCGCGAAATCCAATGAAGTTGCTGTGGGAGATATGCGTGCGTTCGATATTGAAGGAACTAAGGTGAGCGTTGCCAACGTTGGCGGCAAACTTTACGCCTTCGACGACACCTGCACCCACATGGGGTGCTCGCTCGCGAAGGGCCACCTCAACGATACGACTGTTACTTGCCCATGCCACGGCAGCCAGTTCGACGTGACGTCAGGCGAAGTTTTGCGGGGACCAGCCCAGCGTCCTGTGCGTTCACGGCTGGTCCAGATCGAGAATGAGGGTCTTCTTGTTGAATCGTGATAAGAGCTACTCCGAGACCTAAACGGTCTCCGAGGAATCCATCACGATGCGAGCACGACCGACACATGTTGTTTCAAAGAGGATGCTAAGTGACTTTGAAAATGGAAATGCTGGGTTGGGTTGGTACAGCACTCGTCGTGGTCGCGTATGTACCTCAGATACGACATCTCTATGTTGAGAAATGCGCCTGGGGCATCAGCATCTCAACGTGGCTGATCTGGCTGGTCGCCGGAGCATTACTCTTGACGTATTGCCTAATCCGAAACGACACATTGTTCATGTTCGTCCAGGTCATAAACATCACGGCGATTATTGCAACCATCATTCTCGCGCGCAGGAGTAATCGGATTTGCCCTTACCACTTAAAGACGAGTTTAGCAGCGCGAGACAAAAGTTGGGTGGCGCAATAAGAAGGCGAAGGTACAGCACAGGCGAAATGTAATGTCGCACACGAATATCTGCTGATGTAAGGGGATGAGGGAGGGAATGGTTCTTTGATGTGTGCGGCACCCGATGGTAGGACGAAAACAGTTATAGCGTTGCTCCGAAATGGCGCTGCAGTGAATGCGCAAAATCTTGAAGCTTGAACAGTTCTGATGTTTGCTGTCATTAATCTCAGGACTACCACCGCGACCGCTCGCACTCTCTGCTGTCCCTCTTCCCTGTTTGTCCTTCAACCGCCCACCCAATAAGAGGCGCTAACTTCAAGCCGACAAAAACAGCAGCACTGTTTGGCCCAACGTGGGCTGGAAGTACACAGTTGGAAGAACCCACCTAATTCGGTTTCAGTGCATTCCTGAATTAGCCTGATTGAAGTAGTCAACAATCTCTTTCCCATGATAAAAGGCGTCATATCCTGGTTTTTCGAGTCCTCACCGATGTAATGGAGGATGTTTTCAGGATCGCCTCCAGGATCGATTCGCTTTAGCGCCTCTCACCGGCAACGTCAGTTGGAGGACGATTAAGAGTCGTGCTTTCGGTCCAAACAATCAAAGTACTTCTGTCTGGTCAGGTGTAACGAATAGCAGAACACACTTCGGAACATGGAGGCCCCGGGGCAGCTTGTTTGTTTTGAAGGAGATTAATCATGGCTGAAGGATGGAAAACAGTTCGCGTCTTCATCTCATCAACCTTTCGGGATATGCAGGCGGAACGCGACCACCTGGTGCGTTTCGTTTTCCCGCGGTTACGCGAAACATTACTCAAGCGCCGTATTCACCTTATTGATGTGGACCTTCGCTGGGGCGTTACGGGCGAACAGGATGCTTTCGATCTTTGCATGGATGAGATCGACCGTTGTCATCCACGTTTTATCTGCATGTTAGGTGGAAGATATGGTTGGATCCCCGCACCCAAGACAATTCGCGCCGGTGCCTTCGAAAAGGTGCTTAATGGCGGCAGCATAGCGGGAGAGTTGACTCGTGAAGACGCCGAGTTGCTCAGCAGTAGCTATTCTCTAAACGCTCAGACCGCAACCTACCAGTTACTTGAAAATCCACAAGGCGACAAGGCCCTTAACGATTGGAATCGCAATTGTGAGCTCATCGTGAAGATCCTCCAACGTGCGCAAATACCGGAAGCGCAGTTTTCGATAACTGCTTCAGAGATCCATTACGGCGCGCTGCGTAATCTGGGCCAGCCCATTTTTCGTTATTTCTATTTCAGAGATCCGCAGGTCACCGCATCGCTTCCCGCAAGGTACGCAGCAGATTATCGCGAGCCGGAAGACAGTTTTGCCGCGAGAGCGTTGGAACAGCTAAAAGAAAAGATCAAAACAACGCACGGAAAGGTTATCCAAACAGGTGTCTCAATCTCAGGGGACAAGAAACTGGTTTCGCCAGGGCAAATAGTAGACGCGCCGCTTCCGGTTTTCGAGTACCCGTGTCGCTGGGATGACGAATCCGCCCGCATTGTTGATTTGCAAGCGTTTGGGACCCGCGTCTATGAGCAGCTACTCGATAGCATCGACGCCGAGTTTGGTTTCACGACGGGAGACTCCCCTGACGAATTTGCTGAAGAGAATGCAGCTATGGAAGCCTTCATCGAAACACGTGTCGAGCGTTACGTGATTGGTAGTCGCCAGACGATCTTTGACGCACTGCTTGGTCACGCCCGTTCTGAAGGTGGCAATGGATTTCTCGTAGTGGTTGGCGAGCCCGGGAGCGGCAAGTCGGCACTGATCGGAAGGTTTTATCGCGACTACGCGGTAGGCATGAGTGCGCGGCCTGGTGACCAACGGGATCTGGTGTTACCGCACTTTGTAGGAGCCAGTGCTGCGTCAACAAACGCGCGCCAGGTTCTACGACGTTTGTGCCACGAATTGGCTGCTGGCGCAGGAATTAACGAGCCACTACCTGACGATTTCGATAACTTAAAAGAGACATTCGTAAAGTTCCTCGAACAGGCTTGCGCAAAAAGGAGCATCCTCATACTCATCGATGCGATTAACCAGATGGACTTAGCGCATAACGCTCATTCAATGCGTTGGTTGCCGGATGCTTTGCCGGCAAACGCACGCGTCATTATGTCAACGCTGCCCGGCGAGGCACTCGATGCTTTGCGGGCCAGACGGGACCCTCCAGCAGAAGTGGCGTTACGTGCATTGATCGAATCTGATGCCACGGCAATCGTCGACGAATTCCTCAGCCGTTACCGCAAGACTTTCGACTCTCATCAACGAACGAACCTTCTCAGAAAGAGTGGATCCCGCAATCCTCTTTATCTTCTGACAGCGCTCGAAGAGTTACGTACCCTCGGAACGTATGAAGAGATCAGTCAACGTATCGAGGAGCTGCCCGAAGAGACGCAGCCGTTGTTTACCTGGATTCTTGAGCGGCTGGAAAAAGACGATGGCTTTCGCGATTGCTTTGGAAAACGTATTGGTCAGGAAGTAGTGAGTCGATACTGTTCATATCTGGCCCTGGGACGTTCAGGAATGGCCCAGTCAGAACTGGTCGAGCTCATTGCTCCAGCGATTGATGGGCGAGAGCCTGACGCTGAAGGCAATGTCGCGGCGCTACATCGTCTGTTGCGTCCGTACCTGATGCAACGCGGTGAACTGCTTGACTTCTTTCATGGGCAACTCCGCGAAGCGGTGGACCAGAAGTACCTAAGCAAACAAGACGAACGCATCGCGGGCCACAGAGCATTGGCCCGGTACTTTGGTCATAAGAGCGATCCCTCAGGCGATGCGACCTGGTCCACCGCGGATGCTCGGGGGCTCAGCGAATTACCGTATCACCAAACCGAAGGTCAGTTGTGGGAAGAAGTTTATAAGACTCTGACCGATCTCGGTTTTCTCGAGGCGAAGTGTACGCATGTAGCGGTAAGCGTTTCCAGTAGCGCTGCAAATTCCCAGACGATGTATGGAGGTGTGTACGAACTGCAGGAAGATTACGGTCGCGCGATTGAGAAGATTCCTGAGTAAGAATAGCTAAGTGAGATCCGGTTTAATCAGGGCTCAAAAAGGAGGATGGAGCGGCAAGTTTACTGGTCCATTGGAACCCACCTCGCTGGGAGGCTTACGGATGTGTCCCAAGGCCGGTTGTGGTTTGGAACAACGCCTGAATCCATTTGTGACGAGAATATGAGTCAACGAAAGGATCTACAAAATCACTTGACGCTGTGGGGTTAGAGGCCAACGTGATAACAGCAAATCACAACTTTGGAACCATTACTCACGCTGAAATCCGCGCGGACTTGAAGAAGTGGCTACGATTCGTCCAGGGCGAAAGCCATGTCTTGAAAAAGCGTCCCTCATTACTCTTCCAACAGGCTGCCAACCAGTCAGGCTCGACGGTTCCTGCGCGCGCGGCTAAACAAAGACTTGAATCGCGCCTTGAGTCTCGCCCCTGGCTTCGCTGGGTGAATAAGCCGCGCGCTGTTTCCAATCGACTGATGGTTCTTGCAGGCCATCAGGATTGGGTTAACCAGGCTGCCTATTCGCCCGACGGTACTCGCATCGTTTCGGCTTCTGACGACAACACAATGAAACTGTGGGATGCAGCGAGCGGGCAGGAAATGGCGACGATAACCGGTCGCGACGGCATACAAATCAAAAGCTGCGCGTTTACGCCGGATGGTTCGAGAATCGTTTCTCGATCGTGGGGACAGCGGCCCGTCGATCGCAAGCTTCGCCTCTGGGACGGCAAGACGGGCGATGAAATCGGGGTTCTTGCAGACGACTTCTTGATCACTGAAACCCCATGGTCGTTTTCGAAAGACGGCCGCGAGATTCTCGTCGCGCGTAACGATCATTTGACGGTCTCTGATTCGGGTACCGGAAAAATGCTGGCTAGGCTCGCCAGACACAAAGACGAGCTGACGGTGTGGGCCTACTCACCTGACGGTTCGAAAATAGTTTCAGCGTCGAAGGATCAGACGTTGAAACTGTGGGACGCGAAATCGTACGACGAGATCGTTACCCTGAAAGGTCACAGTGGAGCCATTGAATGTTGTGCTTTTTCACCGGAGGGTGCGCGAATTGTCTCAGGTTCTAAAGACGGTGCGCTAATCCTGTGGGACACAGCGACCGGACAGCAGGTACTAACTCTTAAAGATGACGTGAAGGTTACTCACTGCGGCTTTTCGTTTGATGGGAAACAGATGCTTTCGGCGACTGCAGAAGCGGTTCTTACCGTTTGGGACTCGGAGACCGGCGCACCAATAGCAAGTTTGAAAGGTCATGGAAGTGCTATTAAGCGTTGTGAATTCTCGCGCGATGGCTCTCGAATCATTTCTTCGTGTGGTCAAACGCTTAGATTATGGGACGCAACAACCGGCGCCGCGATCGCGACGATGTCTTATTGGATACGCACGAAGAACTACGGAGAGAACGTGACGGAATGGTGCTTGTCTCCGGATGACTCGCGCATACTTTCCGGTTGGTCCGATGGCTCACTCATCGTCTGGGACGCAAAAACCGGCGATAAGATCAGCACCTTGACTGGCCATACCTTCCAGATTGTTTCATGCCTCTATTCTCCAGATGGTAAATGGATTCTTTCAGCAGCGGACCAGTCGCTTAGAGTCTGGGATGCAGTCGCTGATCAAGGTTCTGAAGAGCAATCGGGCCGCGGACCAGTTGCTCAACTGCTCTTTTCACCAGAGGCATCGCGTATCGTTTCTGTGGCGGCCGAACAAGCTGAAGGGTCGGCAAAAGTTTGGGATGGGCAGTCAGGCGATAACCTGGCTACGTTGGTCTGCGGTTCCGTTTCCATTTTTGATCTCTCATTCTCACCGGATGGCGAGCGTCTGGTGGCCGGGTGCAATAACTCGCTGCAGCTATGGGACGTGACCCGTGGTGAGCGAATCGAGGTTTTGCATGCCAGTACAAAGAGTGGCTTGGAGAACTATCAACAACACATCTATGCCTGCGCCTACTCACCGGATGGCTCACGCATCGCGGCCGTTGATGCCGAAGGCTTGAAGCTCTGGGATGCGGTTCGTATGAAGGAACTCATGAGTCAAGGCATCACAGGGTTAACGGACTGTGCCTTTTCCCTGGACGGCAGATTCTTGATCACAGTTTCGGCGGTGAATTATCGGGACCCTGTGTCGAAAATCGACTTGTGGGACTCAACTGCTCGAAATCATCTCGCAACGCTCAGCAACCAACTCTTCAACGTCCGCGCCATAGCTTTTTCGCCGGATGGTAGCCGGCTTCTATCTGCGGGCGGGAAACATGAGCAGTTTCTGGCATGGAACGGCGTGAGAAATGAGATGCTGTGGGACTCGAAAAGTGAATTAAAGCTGTGGGATCTCAGGTCGCACAAAGAGATCGCTACGTTATCTGGTCATTCGGCTGCCGTCTTCGACTGTGCTTTTTCGCCAGATGGCAAGCACATGCTGACGACCGGTTACGATGGCGCCCTCATACTTTGGAATGCGGAAACGCGAATGATCACCAGAAAGTGGGTGGCCCATAGAGGCGCATTTAGGGCCGAATTTCTTGCTGACGGTAAGCACGTCATCTCTTCTGATAAATCATCAGTACGCCTGTGGAATCTGAATAGCCATGCTGAGATTTGCTGTTGGATAGCAGATTTTAGCGGCGCATTGAGCGTCAGCACAGTCGATGGCCGCATCGCTTTGGGCACCGTTCAGAACAGCGTGGTGCTCCTGAAGACTGAGAACGTAAAGGTTGGACCAATGATCGTCACCGCAGTGAGGCGACCCTCTCGACTCTCTCTGTTTTCAGGAAAGACGTTGAGCGTCTGCTGTCCCGCCTGTCGCGAACAGTGCAAAGTTTCCGAATCTCAGCTGGGAGGGGAAGTGTCCTGTGCCGGATGTGCTGCGCTTGTTAAGCTCAACAACTTCGCGCTCAATCCAGAATGATTGATTACTGAACTATGGTGCCGCTGGAAAAAAAATGGAGTAGCCGGGCGCGCCGTATCTGGTGGAGCCGTATCCGGCCTGGTTGGCTGAAGATTGAATGGCCTTTGATCTGGTTCTTGTCCCTGGCATCGCTGCTCCTTGGATATGTTGGGTTTCGCGAGCATTACGCTACCGTAGGCGATCCACATACCGTTCTCGATCTGATCTATTTCAGTCTGCAACTCTTCCTGCTTGAATCTGGCAGCGTCTCTCAACCTGTTCCATGGCAACTGGAAGTGGCGCGGTTTCTCGCTCCGGCCGTAACGATTTACACTGCCACTAAAGCCTTCCTCAGGATCTTTCGTGACCAGTTGGTGGTAGCGAGGCTCGGATTCTATCGCGGCCACATCGTCATCGCCGGTTTGGGAAGAATGGGTTTTCTTCTCACTCGGACGCTTCGTCGTAGTGGCCGACGCGTTGTTGTACTCGAGCGCGATGAAGATAACGACAACATTGAGCGCTGTCGCGAGATAGGGGCGCCGGTTTTGATCGGAAACGCGACCGACCGGGCTCTCTTAAGAAAGGCCCGCACCGCGCGAGCCTCTCATCTGATCTCGGTACTAGGCGATGATGGGGCGAATGCCGAAGTCGCGGGGCGTGTACGTGAACTGGTCGATCACAAACGTGAGAGCGCACTTACTTGCCTGATTCACATCATCGAACCACAACTGCGTAATCTTTTAACGCAGCGACAGCTGGAGACGATTCCGGAAAGCGGTTTCCGATTGGAGTTCTTCAATCTTTTCCAACTAGGGGCGCTGGCACTGCTCGGTCTACATCCACCGTTCACGAAAGACATCAGCAGCAACCTTAGCTCTCCGCAACTGCTGATCGTCGGGTTCGGTCGAATGGGACAGAGCCTTGTCACTAGCGTGGCAGCTGAATGGTACGATTCACACTACGAAAGCAATGGACCACTCAAGATTACTGTCGTTGATCGAGACGTGGATAAGAAGCTCGAGAGCCTGCGGTTTAACCATCCCCAAGTGACCCAATTTATTCATTTCGTCCCGAGGCAGATAGACGTCTTTTCGGCCGACTTCCAGCGTGGCGACTTTTTGTTTGACGATGAGCGGAATTGTCAGGTCACTAATGCGTACATCTGTTTGGACAACGACGCCGTCGGTCTATACGCAGGGTTATCTTTGCTGCAACAGCTAAAAGATCAAAATGTTTCAGTCGTAGTCCGCATGACATACGACGGTGGACTAGCGGCCTTGTTACGTGAACCTGTAAAGGAAAGTGGCTTTAACAGACTTCATTCTTTTAATCTTCTCGACCAAACATGCACCGAGCAACTTCTGGTGAGCGGAATGATCGAGAGCCTGGCACAGGCGATTCACTATGATTATGTTCGTCACCAGCACGCCTTAGGACAGACCCTTCAATCAAATCCTTCGATGGCCCCGTGGGACGAACTGCCAGAGAGTTTCAGAGAATCAAACCGTCTTCAGGTTGAACATCTCAAAATGAAGGTAACAGCTGTTGGCTGCGGCATCACACCGGTGTCCCATGACCATGATGGAGCTGTTGAGTTCTCGGCTGAAGAGATCGAGAAACTGGCTGAAATGGAACACGAGCGTTGGAAGCAGGACAATCTCAGCCGCGGATGGAAGCCGGGCGGGGAACAGAAAGATAGCGAGAAGAAGAGTCACCCCTTGCTTGTTTCGTGGAACGAGCTATCGACAGAACATAAAGAACTGAATCGCCAGACGATCCGAGGAATCCCAGATCTGCTAAACAGGGCCGGGTACAGGCTGTATCGCAGGTAAGACTGAAATCTTCGTGATGAAGGAGACCATTGGATGTGAAGGCAAAGAAACCAGGACAAGTTGTCGTCATTGCAGGTGATTTAACTATCGATTGGAATCTTGCCCGCGGCAGCAACGAGTTGGGACTCGGCGCAGTCTGGAATGCCGAAGACTGCACCCGTGCTTACTGCCAGGCTGGTGGCGTAGCAATACTTGCGGAGCTTATTAAGACGATCTCAAGGCAGCTTAAGCGGGTTGAGCTCGACTTCGACATACGGACCGAGGTCGGCGGACGTGACATAACTCATCCGGGCGATCCAAGGTTCCATCATTCGTATGCAATGTGGAAGCTCTTTAAATATGCTGAAAAATGCTCGTCTGTGGAGCTGCCAGCCTGGCGAGTTGCTGAATTCCTGGGTGTGGATCGAAGCCGGCAGGCGTTTACTTATGAGAATGGGCAACCGAAAAAACCGAACAAGGAAAGCATCGCAGACCTCGTTGTGCTTGACGACGCAAATCTCGGTTTTCGCGATGACCCAAGGCTCTGGGCCGGCGTTCTAAACCTCACTGAAAAACGTCCGTGGATTCTTCTGAAGATCGCTCCGCCCGTTGCGCAAGGCGAATTGTGGAACCATCTTCTTGCCCACTTTACTGAACAGTTGATAGTCGTGATGACAGTGAATGATCTGCGCCTGAGCGAGGTGCAGATCAGCCGTGGGCTTTCGTGGGAACGGACGGCGCAGGACCTCGCTTGGGAGTTTGTCTATAACCCACGCATTAACGGGCTGGCCCGATGTGCGCACGTTGTTGTCTCGTTCGACACGGCCGGCGCAATACTCTTTTCACGATCGGCGACAGGTGGTCCGCCTGGCTGCAAGTTGTTTTTTGATCCGGCAGTAGTCGAAGGTATGTGGGCCCAACGGTTCCCGGGCCAAGTGATGGGCTATACCTCCTGTCTTGCGGCGGGACTCGCGCGTCAATTAATGCTCGGGGAAAAAGGCAACGTGGAGACAGGAGTGCAAAGCGGTCTTACGGCCATGCGCCGACTGCACCTGGAGGGTTACGGCAGACGAGGCAGCAGCGTATCAGATGCCAATCTCGTCTTTCCCTTTGATACGATCGCAACGGAAGTTGGTCGAGAACCAACTGATTTTTCGACCGTCACAGTCGAAGACCCGGTTCGCTTTGTTGCAGGTCGAGAAGGTTCTTCAGACCAGTCACGAAACAACGGTTATTGGACGATTCTTCAGGGACGTTACACTGATACGCTGGACCAGGTGGCCGATAAGATTGTTTTAGAAGGCGTTGAATCTGTACTGGAAGGCGTGCCTCTGGGCCAATTCGGCAAATTACTGACCGTCGATCGGCGCGAGATCGAGGCCTTTCGCAGCATCCGCGCGTTGATCTCAGAGTATTGCAGTCAACGCAATCCCAAGCGACCGCTATCGATTGCCGTGTTTGGCGCGCCCGGTGCGGGCAAATCTTTCGGCATCATCGAAGTGGCGAACTCGCTCACTCTTAATGCACCCGTCGAGAAGCGAGAGTTCAACCTCTCACAGTTTGGATCACCGGAAGAGATTCTTGATGCCTTACACCAGGTTCGCGACGTCGTACTGTCAGGTGGGATTCCGCTCGTTTTCTGGGATGAATTTGATACTGCATTGAACCAGGAGCCTTTAGGTTGGTTGCGCTACTTTCTTGCTCCCATGCAAGACGGCAAGTTTCAGCAAGGACAGATCACGCATCCGATTGGCCGGGCGATCTTCGTTTTCGCCGGTGGCACGAGCGAAAAGATGGAGGTGTTTGATCGTGGAGCCGGCGATGAAGACTTCAAAGCAGTAAAAGGGCCTGACTTTGTAAGCCGCTTGAAAGGCTTCGTCGACGTTCTTGGCCCGAATCCGCAATTGCGAAGTTCTGATCCGTACTATCTGATTCGTCGGGCCATTCTCTTGCGATCGATCCTCGCTCGGGATGCACGTCACCTCTTTGGGAAAACGGCGGGACGTGATGTATTGCAGATCGACACTGGCGTCTTGCGTGCGTTGTTGCAAACGAAACGCTACAAGCACGGCGTGCGCTCAATGGAATCGATTATTGCCATGAGTGCGCTGGCAGGAAAGCGCCGGTTTGATCGTTCAGCCTTGCCGGCTGAGGCGCAGCTCGAACTTCATGTTGATGCGCAGGACTTTCTCGCACAGCTGCAAAAGATGGAGCTTCAAGGCGAGTTTCTGGAACGACTGGCTGAGGCCGCGCATGATGTTTTCTGTGACGAGCTGCGAATCCGTGGTTATCGGCCGGGCATCCGTAACGACGACAAATCCAGAACGCCTACATCATTGATCTCATATGCAGAGCTACCGGAAAGCGAAAAGGACCAGAATCGCGGTAACATTCGCGACATTGCCAACAAGCTGGCACTGGCCGGTTATGTAATGATGCCGGCCCGCAGCAATGAATCTCCATTTGATTTTCCCGGCGCGGACCTGGAAAAACTTGCTGAGATGGAACACGAACGATGGATGAAACTGAAGTTGGAAAGTGGTTGGCGTTATGCTCCGAAGACCAACAAGCAGAAGAAGCTACACAAGGCCCTGCTGTCCTGGCGTAAACTTTCCGCTGCTGAACGCGAGCGGCTCTTTGCTCCTTATGACGGAGCCGTAGGCGAAGGCGTCCTGCCGGAGGCAGAGAAGAAAAAGGATTATCTTCTCGTGCGCGGAATCCCAAAGATCTTGTCGCGGGCCGGCTACGCGGTCGTCAAAATCAATCAACAGAATTTCCTTGAGTCTGCGGAAAAAGAGAACCGGAATGATCAGAATCGGAGTGACGGGTCATCGCGTGTTAACAAACGTCGAGTCCCTCAGCGCAGGAATAGATGAAGCGATTGATCGAATTCAAGAAGTTTTTTCGTCCGCCGATCTAGTGGTTGTTTCAGCGCTCGCTGAAGGAGCAGATCGTTTAGTTGCTATCCGTGTCCTGACGCGACCCAGGGCCCGCCTGGTTGTTCCTCTACCGCTTCCGCTGAAAGAGTACGTTCGCGACTTTAGTTCAACAGCATCGAAAAAAGAGTTCCTCGGTTTGCTAGCGCTGGCGACCGATGTGGTTGAACCGCCGCGCATACAAAATCGCCAAGACGCCTATGCGGCGGTCGGCGATTATGTTGTCAGGAACTGTAATGTACTTTTAGCGGTTTGGAACGGCGAGCCTGCGAAGGGTGCGGGAGGAACGGCAGAAACAGTCGCGCTCGCTAGAAGACGATTTTTACCCCTTGCCTGGGTGCGCACGCAAAATCTCAGTGATAAGACGTTTTTGAAACCAGCACCAGGCGGTGTGGTTTTTGAGAATTTCTAAATCCCTTTCGTTAGCACCTGGGTAGGGGCGCGCTAGCGGGCTGACACAAAGTGAGTGCGCCTATGTAAACCCTGAGGCGATTGTCGCGTGTTCCATCGGACTTAAATAAATTGAAGGATTAAAACAGTTCATTTCTCGATAATTCCATTCAGGCTTGCCAGCCGTTTCTCACGGAGGAATCCAGCAAATGACGCTCGTCAGAGTTCTCACATTAACTATCGTCGTGTTCTTTCTTCCTTCGTTACCTGGCGGTCAAACCCAGACGCGCACAGATGTCTGGGAACCGCTCAGATTCTTTATCGGACAGTGGGAAGGAACTGGAACCGGTAAGCCCGGTATCTCAAAGATGCAACGTGAATATCGGCTAGCTCTGAACGAAAGGTTCTTGCATGTGCAGAATCGTTCCACCTATGAACCGCAGGAGAAAAACCCAAAAGGTGAGCTCCACGAGGACTGGGGAATGATTAGCTTTGACAAGAGTCGAAAACAATTTGTGTTCAGGCAGTTTCACGTGGAGGGTTTTGTTACTCATTATGTGGCAGCAAGCATCAGCGAGGATGGCAAGACGATAGTATTCAACTCAGAGAGTATTGAGAACATTCCTGCAGGCTGGCGTGCTCGTGAGACATACAAGATCCTTAGCGCCGACGAGTTTGTTGAAGTCTTTGAACTGGCAGCACCGGGAAAAGAATTTGAGACGTACAGCGAGGCTCGTCTCCGCCGAAAGAAATAAGAGTTCGACCGTTTGGGTTTATGAAATGAGCCAAGGACAAACGAACGATACGCTGCGCGAATGGCGCGAGTCGGCAAAGTACTGGGAGAAACATGCGGCGACTATTCGAAAGATGTTCGCTCCCGTCACCCAAGCTTTGATTGAAGAGACGCGCATCTCGGAAGGTGACAGAGTGTTGGACGTAGCGGGTGGACCAGGCGAACCCTCACTCACAATCGCCGAAGTGGTTGGGCTAACCGGGTCAGTAACATGCACAGATGCTGTTCGAGAGATGGTCGCTGCCGCTCGCGATGAAGCGCATCGTCGAGGGCTTGAAAATATCTCGTTCGAACAGTGTCTCGCCGACTCATTGCCCTTCGAAGACAACTCCTTCGATGCCGTAGTCATGCCGCGCTCCGGCGGGCACGATGACCGTGTCGCCGTCGGTGACTTCATACCGATTGGCGTCGATAAAGACTGCGCCGCGCCCGCCCTCAAACCGAAGAAACTGATCATTCTCCGCGTGGGTCTCTAACCCGATCTCTTCCTGAGGCTGAAGACTCATCAGCACCAGTACCTCAATTTGGATCCGAACTTTTCCGAATTTAAGATTCGATTAATCCGATTCGCTACGCACGACCTCGACTGAACAGTCCGCCTTCGTGACCAATGTGGTCGAAACACTGCCGAGCCTAAATCTCTCCAAACTGCCGCTGAATTTGCGCGATCCAACGAAAATGGAATCGGCTTTCCACTTCCGTGCTTCCTCGATAATGACTCGGCCGGGATCGCCCTTCTCGATTGCCACGGAGACCCGCAGGCCGATTGCGCGCAACTCCTTTTCTCCCCAATCGACCATCAGGCGCGAGGCCTCGGACGCCTTTTCATTGATACTTCTGATCATCGCTGCGGCAGTCGGAAGAACTCGGGAAATCCTTGCGGGCGAAGTACCATCATCCGCCGTGATGATTCGCACTTCTGTTGCCATGGGCCATACGCGCCGACCCACGGCGCGAACGGCATGCTCAGCTTCGGGCGATCCGTTTACGCCGATCATTATCCGCGGTGGATTGCTACTGTTCTTGTCGACTGGTCCTCGTACAACTCGTACGGAGTGAAGGGAATCAGTGACCACTCTCTTCGACACGCTGCCCAGAATAAATCTGCCCACCGCAGAGCGCCCTTGCGAACCGACAACAACCAGATCGACATTGTAATCGTCTGCCTGCTGGATCAATTCTGTTGATGGCCAGCCATTGAGACCAACCGTGCGTACGTTCCAATCGGGAAAGTACGACCGGACGCGAGCACCCGCACCCTCTGCCAACTCTTTCGCCTCTTTGAGTGACTGCGCAGTTAATGCTTCCGCATGCTCGAGGGCAATTTTCACACTCTGCGGAGTCACAGGTGCCGTGACGACCGCGCTTCCAACCAATGTCGGCGGCATCACGACCTCTCCAACAGAAACGATAAGGGCCTCCACTTCACGCGGCAACCCCGCCTTTTGTAGATCATCGAGCGCTGCATTGGCGCTCTCGGACCCGTCATAGCCGATCAATACTCTCATCGTCATACGCCGCCTCCCTCCACAACAAAGAAAGTCTGTTCACGATTTGTTACGGACCGCTGAGTCACGTTAAAGGAGTGGAAACTAAACTAACACTACTGAAACGTGTAGACCAAAAACATATGTAAGGAAGCGTGCTAAGAGGCTCGTCGGCAATCGAGACGAGAGGAGTTGCGTCTTACGGAAAAACATCCTCGCGGATCCTACTTCTCTACATTAGGTGCCTCGGAGTCAACGCTCTAATCCTTCTTCGTCTATTCATTCGTATGCGTTTTAACCTTTCTGACTTAGAAAGTCTGTTCGGTTGCACGCGCTGCGCAACTCGAATGGAGCTTCCTGACGTATTCTTGGAGGACGTGGTCATGCGAGCAAGTGCGTGTTTGAAATCGTCGTGAACGACCCCGTCACCTTGTCGTCCGCGTCCCCTGGTCTTGTAGTGGTCCATATTGATGTTGCTCTTTTTACTCAAATCAAGATCTCCTCTCAAGCTATTTTAAACGGAAACTCCGGGCGATGAACTCGATGTCGTTGGTCACATCCGATAACTCTTCCGCTGGGCCTGTGAATTCAATTCGGTAGATAACGCGGTTGTTGGCTTGCAAGTAATAAGTGATTCTTTTGACGCGTTTACCTGCACTGATGTATTCATAGGGATACCTGGTACCGCTCAGTCGTCCTGCGAAACTCTCGATCTCGCCTTTCAAGTAGCCTGCCAACGACACGCGGTCGAATTGTTGTTGACGTTGAACCACTTCTGCGGTTGACACATCCGCATCCTTTAACTCTCGGCGTACCCGTAGAAGTACCAGTCCCTTTCCGTAACTAAACTCAGTGCTTTCCCCGGTAATTCCCACGCCACTGATTATGTTCCAATCGCGCGACGGGAGATCGAGCGCATATTGAAGTGTTTGGTCGGTGTACCGCCTCGTCTGTCCCTCTGCTGACGATGGAACCAACATTCCGATGAGAATTACAATCAAGCAGGTTATGAAACCCCGAAGGCCGTTAGAAAAAGTCATTAGTTCTCTCCCTCATTATTCAACATCGATCACTTACTGTCGGGGCACGCATTCCGATGAGATTAGACCAACCTTAATTATTGCATCGGGTCCAACAGCTTCAAGACTACATCTTGAAGCTGCATTCCGACAGCGTGTTTCCACCTGCATATTGAGTGCTTTCTCCTGCAACCAGGGAATATCGAACCCGGGCGGGTGGATCCACTTAGTGTCGAGAGTAATCACTCTTTAACGTTCCATTGTCCTGGCCTAACGTGTACCTGCCGATCGTTGCTTAACGGTGAACTTACCGGCGCGGGCGAGTGTCATGAGGAATGACGCTCGCTGTGGGAGCGTCGGTTCAATGTTCTCGTGGTAGCGATCGGTTTTTTGTGCGGACAGACCAACGGAACCCAAGATTGTTTACAGTTCCAAGAACAATGCCGTGAAAACACCTGTAAAGCCCGCGTGGTAACACCGGTTCGGCCACCGTCTATTCAACCTAGACTGATCATGGTGGCGCAGTACGCGATGAACCATTTACAGCTTTCAAAGCCCAAAGGAGAAGAACATGTCGATCGCAGTTGGAATCGAAAGAAGCCCTGGACCACTCACCACGATGGTAAACGAAGATATGCGGCAGACGGCCGAAGCCCTGTCGCAGGTGCTTGCGGATACATTCACGTTATACCTCAAAACTCACAACTTTCACTGGAACGTCAGGGGACCAATGTTTCAAACGCTCCACCAGATGTTCGAAGACCAATATAACGAGCTGTGGCAAGCCAGCGATGCGATTGCGGAACGAATACGCGCGCTCGGTTGTGTTGCGCCCGGTTCTTATCGCGAGTTCGCCAGACTCACTAGCATCCAGGAACCCGAAAGTGTTCTCACTGCCACGGCGATGGTGTCTGAGTTGTTGAGAGACCACGAGACTTGTGCGCGTACGACACACTGGGCACTGTCCGTCGCTCGCTCAGTCGTCGATGCGCCCAGCGAAGATTTGCTGATTCAGCGATTGACGGCCCATGAAAAGACCGCGTGGATGCTTAGAAGTATGTTGGATGAGGACATCGATCGCGATCTCGGCGGCCTTGTTGATTGAGAGCAGACTAAGCAGGTGACGACCTGCTCGTGAGGAGAATCGCCGATGCCTATTTACAGAACGAAACTCAAGAGTCGAATGGAGATCGCGGCCGGAACAATGGCGTTTCACCTTGAAAAGCCGGGCGGATTTTCTTTCAAAGCAGGACAATTTGGTGATTTCACACTAATTGACCCCCCGGAAACCGACTTTGAAGGCAACACGCGCGGCTTCTCTTTAACAAGCGCTCCTTACGAGAACGATCTGATGTTTGCGACGCGTATGCGTGATACCGCATTCAAACGAGTACTGCGAACAGTGGAGATCGGAACTGAGATCACGCTTGATGCTCCTTATGGCTCGTTCACCCTCCACAACAACCCGCGTATCCCCGCCGTGTTTCTGACAGGTGGTATCGGAATTACTCCGGTCAGAAGCATTGTGCTTCAGGCGGTGCACGACAATCTTCCGCATAAAATTCTTCTCTTTTATTCCAATCGTAGACCGGAAGACTCCGCGTTTCTGAATGAACTAAAAGAAGCGCAGGAAATGGACCCGAACTACCTCTTTGTCGGCACGATGACCGAGATGGAAAAGTCTTCTGAAAAGTGGGGGGGGAAACGGGACATATAAATAAGGCTATGTTAGTGAAATACATCGACGACCTGACACTTCCCATCTATTACATCGCTGGGCCGGCGGCACTGGTGTCTGCGATGCGTAAGACATTGAACGAAGCGGGAGTTGATGATGACAACATCCGCACTGAAGAGTTCTCAGGGTATTGAGATGAGGGTGTTTCGATGAACATCACGATCAAGAGGGCCTATCAGCAGCCGGACCGGGCTGATGGTGTGCGTGTTCTAGTGGACAGGCTCTGGCCGCGTGGTCTAACAAAAGAGAAGGCGAACATTGATCTGTGGCTTAAGGACATCGCTCCCAGCACCCAACTCCGAAAGTGGTTCGGCCATGATCCGGAGAAGTGGAGAGGTTTCCGAGGACGTTACATAACAGAGTTGAGGCATAAAGACGATCTGGTTAAGTTCCTCAAAGAGAAAGCCAGGGAGACGAAGATCACACTTATTTATGGAGCTCGAGACCAGAAGCACAACGAGGCACTGGTCTTGAAGAAGTTTCTTGAACGTGAGTAGATTAAGACGGCAGCGTCTGCTCTGGTTTTCGTTTGTCGGTGTGTTATGCACGGAAACGATCCACGAAAATTCAAAAACTGACGGCACCAACTGGCGCGAACAAACTCGTGGTCGTACCAGACTTATACTCATTGAGGTCACCGACCGTTTAATCTACGTTCGGGATCGTGATGAGGTAAACGTTATGTGATCAACTGTTGATTAGGTGTGAGTAATGAAATACGACTTCCTGGTAGAAACCTATGAAACGGAACGCATCAAGGTGATCAGCGTCTGGAGCGAATTCACGGACGACGACCTCTCGGTGCGCCCCCGGCCCGATGACTCCCGAGGACGCAGCGTACGAGAGCAGATGGTCCATCAATGCGTTAGTGAGGATCTCTGGTTTCGCAATATGCTGGGGATCGATGTAGGCGCGCCGCCGTTGCCGAACCAGGAAACTCGTTTCGCGTTCATGAAACGTTATGCGGAGGATAGTGGTAAGCGAATAGCCGCGTTGGGCGAAAAGCCCGAAACCTGGTGGGAAGAGGAGACAAAATTCTTCAATGTGCGACGACTGCGGACCTGGGTCATGACACGTCGCTTGTCACATACTTCGCATCATCGGGGCCAACTCATGGCGATGTTACGGATGCTTGGGCACGAGCTACACAGTACCTATGGACCAACAGCGGACACGGGTGGCTTGATGCAAGATCACGCGCCCACCATCTATGCATATTCAGATCTTGACGCTCTTCTCAGGGGTGAAGCGGTCGGCGGTAATAAGTCTGCATTGCCAGAAGCTACGGGCAGGCCGGTGACAGAGCGTCCGGATTAAGATTACCCACTGCGCTGAAGCCGGGTGGGAATGACAATCCACGAGTTCATGACATGCCCTCACGGATGTCTTTGAAAGCTGCTCCTTCACGCGGATCCCGCATGGTCCGCAGCGCTTCCAATCCGCATCTCCATCTCTATTTGCCCACTCTCAGTCTAAGATTTCAGCGCTGATGACGCAGCTCCGATCAATCTGAAGTGAAAGATCTCACCAGGTACTCGCGATTCATCCGCGCGATGAAATGCACACTGATCTCTTTGGGACAAACCGCTTCACACTCGCGATGCATTGTGCAATTGCCAAATCCCTCATGGTCCATTGCCTCTACCATCCGCAGGACGCGCGACCTTCTTTCCGGCTGACCTTGCGGCAATAGATTTAGATGCGCGATCTTGGCACCCGTGAAAAGGGAAGCCGAGCCGTTTGGACAAGCAGCGACGCATGCACCGCAGCCAATACAGGCGGCAGCATCCATCGCGAGATCTGCATTCTGTTTTGGGATCAACACCGAGTTGGCTTCCGGAGCTGCCCCACTGCGCACAGAGATGTAGCCACCCGCCTCGATGATCCGATCGAATGCACTACGATCCACCACCAGGTCTTTGATGAGCGGAAAGACCTTCGACCTCCAGGGTTCAATGGTGATCGTGTCGCCCTCCTTGAAGTGTCTCATGTGTAACTGACACGCTGCCGTTGCTTTCTCTGGTCCATGCGCGACACCATTGATCATCATTCCGCACGAGCCGCAGATTCCCTCGCGGCAATCGTGATCAAACGCGATCGGCTCTTCACCCTTTTCATTCAGAGACCAGTTAACTACGTCGAGCATCTCCAGAAATGACATGTCGGGATTGATGTCCGTGGCCTCGTACCGGACCATGTTTCCCTTCGCTCGAGCGTTCTCTTGTCGCCAAATGTGAAGTGTCAGGTTCATTTACTTATAACTCCGTTGTGTCAGCGGCACATATTCAAAATTAAGCGGTTCTCGATGCAGCACAGGTTGCTGACCGGCGCCGCCAAACTCCCACGCAGAGACATAACAGAAGTGCTCATCATCCCGTAGAGCCTCTCCCTCAGGTGTCTGGAATTCTTCGCGGAAGTGACACCCACACGATTCCCTTCGTTCAAGCGCATCGAGACACATCAATTCTGCGAGCTCCATGAAATCAGCAACTCGACCGGCCTTTTCCAGCGCTTGATTGAACTCGTCATTACCGCCGAGTACGTTAACGCTTTGCCAAAACTCCTCTCTTAGTTCTGGAATCTTTAGCAACGCTTCTCTTAAACCCTTCTCGTTACGCACCATGCCGCACTGGTTCCACATCAGCTTACCCAGTTCATAGTGGAGGGAATCGACGGTTCGCTTTCCTCTAACTCCTAGCAGATTCGTTAGACGAGCATGGATCTCGTTTTCAATTTCGCGAACAGCAGGGTGATCGTCACTAACCTGGTCTAGTGTTGTCTTCGCGAGATAGTCGCCAATCGTATACGGGATGATGAAGTAGCCATCGGCGAGTCCCTGCATTAATGCACTCGCGCCTAACCGGTTGGCGCCGTGGTCGGAAAAATTAGCTTCGCCTAGAACGAAGAGTCCCGGAATCGTGCTCATCAAGTTGTAATCGACCCACAGCCCGCCCATCGTGTAATGCACCGCAGGGTAGATGCGCATCGGGACTTCATATGGATTCTCGTCCGTGATGCGCTCATACATCTCGAATAGATTTCCGTAACGTTCGCGAATCACTTCCACACCCAGGTTTTTGATCGCGTCAGTGAAATCGAGATAGACGCCGAACCCCGTTTCACCGACGCCAAAGCCGGCATCGCATACCTCCTTGACGGCTCGAGAGGCAACGTCGCGGGGGACGAGATTTCCGTAACTCGGATAGCGGCGCTCGAGAAAGTAATCGCGTTCGGGTTCAGCAATCTTATTTGGCGGCCGCTTGTCTCGCTTTTCCTTCGGCACCCAGATGCGTCCATCGTTGCGCAATGACTCGCTCATCAACGTGAGTTTTGATTGATAGTGGCCAGTTACTGGAATACAGGTGGGATGGATTTGCGTGAAGCAGGGATTCGCAAACGCTGCGCCGCGTTTGTAGGCACGCCAGATCGCCGTAGCGTTGCAATGCTTCGCGTTGGTGGAGAGATAGAAAACGTTTCCGTAGCCTCCGGTGGCCAGGATCACAGCATCAGCGACGAACGTATCTATGCTTCCGGTGATGAGATTGCGTGTGACGATGCCGCGCGCTCGACCACCAATGACCAGGAGATCGAGCATCTCGGTGCGCAGAAACATCTCGACCTGACGCGCATCTATCTGACGCTCAAGTGCCTGGTAAGCACCTAATAAGAGCTGTTGTCCGGTTTGTCCGCGAGCGTAAAACGTGCGCGAAACCTGCGCCCCGCCAAACGATCTGTTATCCAGAAGCCCACCATACTCTCGTGCGAATGGAACTCCCTGCGCCACGCATTGGTCGATGATGTTTCCGCTAATCTGGGCCAGCCGATAGACATTGGCTTCACGCGAACGAAAATCGCCACCCTTAACCGTGTCGTAAAAAAGACGTTGAATACTGTCGCCATCGTTCCGATAGTTCTTGGCAGCATTGATGCCACCCTGCGCAGCGATGCTGTGCGCCCGACGCGGACTGTCGTGATAACAGAAACACTGAACGTGATATCCCAACTCAGCGAGCGACGCTGCCGCAGAAGCACCAGCGAGCCCCGAACCAACGACGATGATGTTGTGTTTGTGCTTATTAGCTGGACTGACGAGTTTGTTCTGTAAGCGTTGCAGATCCCACTTCGATTCGATTGGCCCCGAAGGTACGTTCGCGTTGAATTCCATTAGCAACTCTTTCAAGAAACAAGACCGAGTAACACTGCGATGGGGATCGAAATGAATCCAAGCACAACCACAACGGTTATGATCGTTGCGACGGTACGAATCAGAAGGTTGTACTTCGGATGGTTAAGACCCACTGATTGAAACATGCTCCAGGCACCGTGGTAGAGGTGCAGGACGAGAGCAAGCATCGCGACAATATAGAAAGCTGATACATACCAAACGCGAAATCCGGTGGTAACGTTGTGATAGACCTGGCCCTCGTGGAAATTTGGATGCACCGTTCCCGTTGTGAAGTGGAGCAGGTGATAGACGATGAAGATTCCCACAATGGGCCCAGTCCATCTCATCGTCCGTGAAGCAAGATCAGAAGCCACAGCCCGCCAACGCTTGTAAGCAATGGGCCGGCTCTTCTGGCTGATCCGGGCTAACTGATAAGCAGCGACGATGTGCAGGAGTACTGCGGCCAGTAGTAACGCGCGCACGGCCCATAGCAATAACAAATTGGTTTTTAATAAGGCGCCGTACGCGTCAATTTCTGCCGGGCCCTTGAATACCAGAAGGTTGCCGCTCATGTGGGTGATGAGGTAGCCCACGCCGACCGCTCCGGTAACGGCCATCACGACCTTCTTGCCGACTGTGGAATTCCAGAACGCTACAACCATGCTTGTTCGACGGTTCGATCTCGGCAAGTCTTCCTCGCTGGACAGCATCTGTTACAAGACTCTCTTGATTGGTGCGAGAACGTCAGGATAAAGCTTCCACACTTAATCTCCAGCTTTGCACAAAAGCTCGGCTTTGTCGCAACTCACGATAAGCCGTAGGCCTACCTCAAGGCGCATTAATCACCAAAGGACTTATGCTTGTTTTTGACCAAGAGCTGCTTGCACCACGTCCCTTAACTCACGAGTTCTAACGATTGCTTCTCCGCGCAAGGGAAAATGCATTACGAAGATCCTGGAGTTGTTGATGGGTTCCTGCCAACCAAAACGGAAGTCTTTGGTTCCAATGTATTTTTCGTAAGCAACTTTACCGATGAAACACACGACGGGCGGGTTCTCCGTCCTGATGATACGCGAAATTCTTCGACGGCCCGGCAATTCCTCATCCTTCTTTAGTTTTGTA